>NZ_JBVAPG010000100.1:0-31171 GCF_055413685.1 Bradyrhizobium sp. LeoA1Lang
AACCGCGCTTCACTCTCTCCATGCTGATCGAGATTCATCTGGCCCCTCCGTGCGCCAAATTCTGAATCTCTCCAAATACTTGATTCTCAGCCCTAACGGCCGCGACCTTCTGACTCAGTAAGATTAGAGCGATCAGAACTATTGGAAGATCGAGCTGCTGCCCGGTTTGATGGACATCAGGATTGGGTGTTCATGAAGCCGGAGGTGGGCGATGAAGAGACGGAAGTTCAGTCGCGAGTTCAAGGTCGAAGCGGTCAAGCTGCTCAGGGAACGCGGGGTGTCGGTGGCGCAAGCCAGCCGCGACCTGGACGTTCACACGAATCAGCGAAGGAGCGAGGAGCAGTAGGGTTAACTGTCGTCTCGCATGCGTTCACGAATTTCCGCACGAGCGCCCGGCAACTTATGCTTCCTGACTCGCGGTCGATGCGGGTGATGACCAATTCGAAATATTGCGACCTCTGCGCGAGTCCCTATCATTTCGCAAACGCCGATTAGCCACCAGCGCGCCGGCGAGAGCGGTCCAGCCGGTCTGATGTGAGGCGCCAAGGCCCTCGCCGGTATCGCCATGAAAATATTCGTAGAAGAGCAATAAATCGCACCAAGCCCCGCCGCGCCGGAAGCGGGGATTCAACCCGAGCGCTGGTCGCTGGCCCTCTGCGTTCCGGAGGAACAATCTGAGTAGTCGGCGCTCGAGTTCTTCGGCCACTTGCTCGAGGCTTGCCTGCCTGCCTGATCCTGTCGGCAGTTCAACGGTGAAGTCTTCCCCAAAGTTGGTATGCAGATGTCGTAGCGACTCGATTGCGAGAAAATTGAGCGGAAACCAGATCGGTCCGCGCCAGTTCGAATTGCCGCCGAACAGTCCGGTCCGAGATTCGCCCGGCTCATAGTCGAGACGAGCGACATGTCCGTCCATGTTGACGATGAGCGGATGTTCGCGGTGGTAACGCGACAGCGATCGCAGCCCGTAAGACGACAGAAACTCCGACTCATCGAGCATACGCGCGAGAATCTGCTTCATGCGCGACTTGCCCACCAGCGAGATCAGCCGAGGGCGTTCATTGGTCGGCGGCATGTGCAGGAATTCTGCAAGATGCGGCTTGTTCTCGATGTACCAGCGCGTGCGCTGGCGGAACATCGGCAGTCGTTCCCACAGCGCCGCATCGAGCTCTACGGCCGCAAAGATTGGCAACAGTCCCACCATGGAACGCGCGCGCACCGTGAAAGTCGAGCCGTCGCGCTTGCGAAGCCGATCGTAGAAAAAGCCGTCTTGGTCGTCCCAGAGCCTGCTCATGGCGGCGGCGATGAGAGCGAAATGCTCGAAGAACTTTACCGCGACGTCCTCGTAGCTAGGCTGATGGTTGGCAAGCAGGAGTGCCATCTCCAGCATGTTGAGACAGAACTTGGCCATCCAGGCGGTGCCATCCGACTGCTCCAGTACATCGCCTTCGGGGAGCATCTGCGAGCGGTCGAATGGGCCGATGTTGTCGAGTCCTAGGAAGCCGCCCTCGAACACGTTGTCGCCACATGCGTCTTCTCGATTTACCCACCAGGTGAAGTTGATCAAGAGCTTTTGAAAAGCGCGAGCCAGAAAATCGAAATCGGTGCCGCCATCGATCCGGAACACCGCAAGCGTGGCCCACGCTTGAACTGGCGGATTCACGTCTCCGAAATTCCATTCATACGCCGGCAACTGGCCGTTCGGGTGCATGTACCATTCGCGCGCCAGCAGCAGCAGTTGATGCTTCGCTGCTGAGGGGTCGATGTGCGCCAGCACCACGCAATGGAAGGCGAGATCCCATGAGGCATACCATGGATATTCCCATTTGTCGGGCATGGCGATGATGTCGTGGTTGTTCAGATGGCGCCAGTCCGCGTTGCGACCGAACGTGCGTGCCTCGGGCGGACGTATGATGTCGCCGGCGAGCCAGCGCGCGACGTCGTAATGGTAGAACTGCTGGCTCCACAGCATTCCAGCGAACGCCTGCCGCATAACTGCGGCCTCATCCTCGCTCGCGCTGTCAGGGGTCAGCGCTTTATAGTACTCGTCAGCTTCGCGGCTCCGGTCGGCATGGATCCGCTCGAAGTCTGCCCCGAGGTCCGCGGTCTGGCCCAGCCCATCACGTGCCAGGCGAAGCCTGAGCTCGACCGTTTCGCCGGCAGCGACGTTGAGGCGATACCAGCAGGCCATTTTTGTGCCCTGCCTCGCAGGATTTACTGTCGCCGCACCGTGGACGACGTGGTCGTTGATGCCGTCCTTTGGATAGGGCGTCTGCTCAGCAGTGACGCCATACAGGTACTTGGCATTGGTTTCGTTTTCACAGAACAGCAGCAGCGGCGGCCTTCCGGCCGGATCCGCCCCGGCAGTGAAGCGCCAGCGGCCCAGCAGTTCTTCTTCAGCGATCGCGCCGACGTTGCCGGTTTCAGCGGTCGCCCGGATGGTCGGCCGTGCGACACCTGCCTCCCATGACCAGCGGTTGCGAAACCACAGTGTCGGAAGCACGTGAAGCTCAGCCGGATCGGGTCCCGCGTTACGAACGCTGATGCGTATGCATACATCATGAGGTGATGCTTTGGCGTAATCCGCCGTGATCTGCCAGTAACGATCCCCTTCGAAAGCACCGGTATCCACGAGTTCAAATTCAGGCTCGTCCTTGTTGCGCCTTGCGTTCTCCTGCCGAAGCAACGCGTAGGGAAACTCCGCGTGCGGATAGTGGTAACGCCAACGAAGCCACGAGCTGGTCGGTGTTGCGTCGATGTACCACCAGTACTCTTTGGCATCTTCGCCGTGATTTCCCTCTGGACCACTGAGACCGAAGATACGTTCCTTGAGGAGGGGGTCACGTCCATTCCAAAAGGCAAGAGCAAAACACAGGCGCTGCGCTCGATCGCAAACGCCGGCAAGACCGTCCTCGTTCCACCGATAGGCGCGCGAGCGCGCGTGTTCGTATGGGAAGTATTGCCAGGCTTGTCCATCCGCACTGTAGTCTTCACGCACCGTACCCCAAGCCCGCTCGCTGATGTAAGGCCCGATCGCTTTCCAGTCACCGGGAGTATCGGGCGACGAGTCGGCAAGCCTTGCATGCTCAGCCGAACGGGGTGGAACGGTGTGCCCGACATGGTCCATGCTATGCGGCTTTCGAGGGCTGCAACAGCTCCTTGACCGTCGCGATGACATGATCGACGGTGAACCCGAACTCCTGCTGCAAGGCCTTCAGTGGAGCGGAAGCGCCAAAAGTGTGCATGCCAATGACTCGGCCAGTCCGCCCGACGTACCGCTCCCAGCCGAACGTTGACGCCTGCTCGATTGCAACGCGGGCCGTGACCTCCGGCGGCAAGACGGCGTCGCGGTATTCCTGCGTCTCGCGTTCAAAGACATCCCAGGAAGGCATCGAGACCACGCGCGAGCGGATACCATCCAAGCTAAGTCTCTCATGAGCGTCGGCCGCCAAACTCAACTCACTGCCGGTGGCAATCAGGATTATGTTCGGCTTGCCGTCAGGGGCGTCGGCAAGCACGTAGGCGCCTCGCGACACCCCGGATGCCGATGCATATTTGCTGCGATCGAGGGTCGGTAACGGTTGACGAGACAGCGCCAACAAGGCTGGCCGATGACGAAGCTGCATGACGTAGCGATAGGCCTCCACCACTTCGTTGGCATCACCCGGCCGGAACAGCGTCAGACCCGGCATTGCCCGCATTGAGGCGAGATGCTCGATCGGTTGATGCGTTGGGCCGTCTTCGCCATCGCCCATGGCATCATGGGTAAAAACAATGACGACCGGTAGCTCCATCAGCGCGGCCAGTCGTATCGCGGGCCGGGCGTAGTCGCTGAAAATCAGGAAGGTCGCGCCGAACGGCCGCAGTTTCGATAGTGCCAGACCGTTCAGGATTGCAGCCATCGCGTGTTCGCGGATGCCGAAATGCAAATTCTTGCCGCCCGGTGTGGCGGCCTGAACATCGCCTGCGCCTTCAAAGGTTAGCAGCGTCTTGGTCGATGGACCTAGATCGGCCGAACCGCCAATCAACCAGGGAACGTTCTGCGCTAGAAGGTTCAGGACCTTTCCCGACGCCTCACGACCCGCGACGCCCTTCGAATCGGCCGGGAATGACGGCAGGTTACGGTCCCAGCCTGCCGGAAGCTTGCGCTGTTGCATCTGGTCGATCTCGGTCGCCAGCGCGGCATACTTCGAGCGGTAATCAGCGAACAGGGCCTGCCATTTGCGGTGGGCCTCGGCCCCTCGCACGCCGACGCCGGAGGCGAAGTGTTCGATAACGCCGTTAGGCACCAGGAAATTCGAGTCTTCGGGCCACCCATAGGCGCGCTTGGTGAGCTTGACTTCTTCAACACCGAGCGGCTCGCCATGCGCCGCGGCCGTATCGTGGCGGTGTGGCGAGCCGTATCCAATATGGCTGTCGAGTATCACCAGCGTCGGTCGGCCGTTCGTATCGCGAAACGTTGCCAAGGCCTGTTCAATGCCCGCAATGTCGTTGGCGTCACCGACATGAAGGATATTCCAGCCATAACCGGTGAAACGGACGGCTACATCTTCGGTGAATGCCAGCCGCGTGCTGCCTTCTATCGTGATGTGGTTGTTGTCGTAGATCCAGCACAGATTGTCGAGGCCGAGGTGGCCGGCGAGCGACGCCGCTTCAGAGCCAACACCCTCCATCAGGCATCCGTCTCCGCACACGGCATAGATGTCGTAATCGAAGATAGCAAAATCCGGCTTGTTGTACCGCACAGCGAGCCAGCGCTGCCCGATTGCCATGCCGACGCTGGTCGCAATGCCTTGTCCAAGCGGGCCGCTGGTCGTCTCCACGCCGGATACCAGGTGGTATTCGGGATGCCCTGGCGCGCGACTCCCAATCTGGCGAAAGCGCCGGATATCGTCGAGAGTGACAGCAGGCCTGCCCAACGTTTCGTACTCGGCATTCACGGCCTGCGTGCCCGTAAGATAAAGCACCGACCACAGCAGCATCGACGCGTGGCCGTTCGACAGCACGAAGCGGTCGCGGCCGGGCCAGATCGGATCTTGCGGATCGAAGCGCATGACTCGGTTCCAGAGCGTATAGACAAGGGGCGCAAGCGCCATCGGCGTGCCGGGATGGCCGGAGTTCGCGGCCTGGACCGCGTCGATCGACAGTGTGCGGATGGTGTTGATCGCGAGCTGGTCGAGTTCGGCGTCGGTCATGGCTGATTTCCTCCCGCAGGCGTCGATTACAGGCCGCTTGTGCGCGGCCACCGGTGTGCGTGCTTCGTCAGCGATAGGCTGCCGCCCATCGAGCAACAGAGGCGGGATCGAGGAGCACTTCGATCTACATTTCTCACTCTCTGCGTTACGCTACCGTTGGGTTGTGCCAGCCGCCCGGTGGCGTGACATTCTTGTCCGCTTCATGAGGCCCCCAGCTTCCGGCTTGGTATTCGTGGACGGGGGTCACCTTCTTCAAGACCGGATCGACGATCCGCCATGCTTCTTCGACATAGTCCTGTCGTGCAAACAGCGTCCGGTCGCCGTTCATGGCGTCGCCGAGCACGCGTTCATATGCATCCATCTCTTCTGGGCCAGGGCGGCGGCTCGCCAACAATTCAACCGGCTCGCCGACCTCTCGATCACCCTCATCCATCACCATCGTGCCAAGAGCAATGGCCATGTCGGGATTGATGCGAAACCGCAAATAATTCGGTATCGCGGCGCAATGTGGAAAGATCGGCGGAGCCTCACGAAGGCGTACGATCACCTCCGTGCAAGTCACGGGAAGCGATTTTCCGGCACGGATGTAAAATGGCACTCCCTGCCAGCGCCAGGAGTCGATCTCCAGTCGCAGCGCGGCGAACGTCTCCACCTGCGAGTCCGGAGCAACGCCCGGCTCCTGCCGGTAGCCGTGAAACTGTCCGCGCACCAACTCCTTCTCAGCGATCGGTGGAATCGATCTCAGGACCTTGACCTTCTCGTCACGCAGCGATTCGCTGTCCGATCGGGCTGGCGGTTCCATCGCCAGATTGGCCAACACCTGAAACAGATGATTCTGGATCACGTCGCGAATTGTGCCGGTTTGATCGTAGAACGCACCACGACCCTGCACGCCGAAATTCTCCGCCATTGTGATCTGCACGCTGCTCACGAACTTGCGGTCCCAGAACGACTCCAGGAACGCGTTTGCGAAGCGAAAGAAGACCATGTTGTGAACAGGTCGTTTTCCGAGATAGTGGTCTATGCGGAAGATATGATCTTCGTCGAACCTGGCAAGCAGAATCTTGTTGAGGTTGCGTGCCGAGGCGAGATCATGCCCGAATGGCTTCTCCACAATGACACGCGCGCCGTTGGTGCAATCGGCAGTGTCGAGCCGCTCCACTACGGTTGCAAACAATGCCGGTGGGATCGCCAAATAATGTGCCGGCCGCTGCGCCGAGCCGAGCTGCTTGCGAAGGGCGTCGAACGTGGTCGGATCGGCATAGTCGCCATCTACGTAACGTAAAAGACCGACTAGCTTGTCAAACGCAGCGGGGTCGAGGCCGCCGTGCTTTTCGAGGCTATCTCGTACTCGGGCCTTGAGCTGGTCGAGTGTCCAGCCGGCCTTTGCGACGCCGATGACGGGCACATCGAGGTGGCCCCGTTTCAGCATCGCTTGCAGCGACGGAAAGATCTTCTTGTAGGCGAGATCGCCGGTTGCGCCGAAAAACACCAATGCGTCGGATCTAGGTTCGCTCATGGCTATCTCGGTCTCTCATTGGCCGCCTTTTCCAAGTGTCCACCGAACTCGTAGCGCATCGCCGAAAGCAGCTTGTTCTGGAAGTCAGCCTCGCCGCGAGAACTGAAGCGCTCGTAAAGCGCCGTCGTCAGCACCGGGGCGGGGACTGCTTCGTCGATCGCTGCTGCGATGGTCCAGCGTCCTTCGCCGGAGTCAGATACGCGCCCTGCGAATTTGGAGAGCGCCGGATCTTCCAGCAACGCTGTTGCTGTCAAATCGAGAAGCCACGAGGCAATCACGCTGCCGCGCCGCCACACTTCCGCGATTTCGGGCAGCTTCAGGTCATATTGGTAGTGTTCGGGAACGCGAAGCGGTGTTGTTTCGGCGTCCGTCGCGTGCGCCTGCCTGCCAATGTTCGCCGCGCGCAGGATACCGAGGCCCTCAGCATACGCCGCCATCAGCCCGTACTCGATACCGTTGTGGACCATCTTGACAAAATGACCGGCGCCGCTCTGCCCGCAGTGGAGATAGCCGTGCTCGGAGGTGCCGGCGGGAGCGCGCTCTCGTCCTGGCGTGCGCGGGATATCGCCAACACCGGGGGCGAGGGTCTTGAAGATGGGATCCAGCCGCTGCACTGCCTCGTCAGGACCGCCGATCATCATGCAGTAGCCGCGCTCGAGACCCCACACGCCGCCGCTGGTGCCGACGTCTACATAATTGATGCCGCTCCGCGCCAACTCCTTGGAACGCCTGATGTCATCGATGTAGTAGGAGTTGCCGCCGTCAATCAGAATGTCGCCGGCTTCGAGCAGCGGCAGCAGATCACCGATCGACCTATCCACGACTGCTGCCGGAACCATCAACCAGATCGCTCGGGGCTTTTCGAGCTTCTTTACGAAATCCGCCAGCGAAGAGCTGCCGGTCGCCTTGTCCTTCACCAGCTCCGCCACCGCATCAGGTGACATGTCGAAGACGACACATTGGTGGCCATGTCGGAGAAGTCTTCGCACCATATTGGCGCCCATTCGGCCAAGGCCGATCATTCCGAGCTGCATGGGTGGCTCCTCTGAAGGACGTTGCTGCTACGACGTGGTTTGCTCTCCGGTGCCCAGATTTCTCGGCGCCTCGAGATCGGTATTTATGGGTGCTCCTACCTGAACGTACGGTATCGTCTAATCAGGGCGTTGGTTGAACTGTCGTGGCCGAGCTTCGGTTCAATCTCGCTGGTGAGTTCCGGGATGATGCGCTGGGCCAAAACCTTGCCAAGCTCAACGCCCCACTGATCGAATGAATCGATGTTCCAGATCGTCCCCTGCGTGAAGACGCTGTGTTCGTAAAGTGCAACCAGCTTACCGAGTGCGGCGGGTGTCAGCCGTTCCAGCAGAATCGTGTTGGAGGGCCGGTTTCCTTCGAACACGCGATGTGGAACGAGCCAGTCGGGCGAACCCTCCGCCTTAACCTCGTCAGCCGTCTTGCCGAATGCGAGCGCTTCGCCCTGCGCAAAGACGTTCGCGATCAACATGTCATGTTGCTCCCCAACTTGGTTGAGTGTCTTCTGAAAGGCGATGAAGTCGCAGGGAATGAGGCGAGTGCCCTGATGGATGAGCTGATAGAACGAGTGCTGGCCGTTGGTTCCAGGCTCGCCCCAATAAATCGGACCGGTGTCATGCGCGACAGGATTGCCCTCGCGCGTGACGTGCTTTCCATTGCTCTCCATCGTCAATTGCTGGAGATAGGCCGGAAATCGTTTCAGGTATTGCTCGTACGGCAACACGGCAACCGTCTGCGCGCCGAAGAAATTATTGTACCAAATGGCAAGCAGCCCCATCAGCACGGGCAGGTTGCGCTCGAACGGCGCGGTGCGAAAATGCTCATCCATCTCATGGAAGCCGCCGAGCATGGCGCGAAAGTTGTCCGGGCCGATGGCAAGCATCGTCGAGAGTCCGATCGCTGAGTCCATGGAGTACCGTCCGCCGACCCAGTCCCAGAAGCCAAACATGTTAGCGGTGTCGATGCCGAAATTGGTCACTTCCTTTGCGTTGGTCGACACCGCGACGAAATGCTTCGCGACCGACTTCTCGTCACCCCCAAGTGCCGTGAGCGACCAATTGCGCGCGCTCCGGGCATTGGTCATGGTCTCTAGCGTTGTGAAGGTCTTGGAAGAGATAATGAACAGGGTCTCCGCCGGATCGAGATCGCGGGTCGCCTCCGCGAAATCGGTTCCGTCCACGTTGGAGACGAACCGGAACGTCATCGCACGGTCGCTGTAGTGCTTGAGCGCCTCATAGGCCATCACGGGCCCGAGATCGGAGCCGCCGATGCCGATGTTGACGATGTTACAGGCCGGCTTGCCGGTGTGGCCGTGCCACGCGCCGCGGCGTAGGCGATTGGAGAAGTCGGTCATGCGGTCGAGTACCGTATGGACCTGGGGTACAACGTCCTCGCCATCAACCAGGATCGATTGCCCTTTCGGCGCGCGCAGCGCTACGTGCAGAACGGCCCGCTTCTCGGAAGTATTGATCTTCTCGCCGCTGAACATCGCATCGATCCGCGCCCGCAGTCCCGACTGTTCGGCCAGTTGCAGCAGCAGATTCAGCGTTTCATCGGTTATGCGGTTCTTGGAGTAGTCGAGGTAGAGTCCTGCTGCCTCGCTCGTCAAACGGTCACCGCGTTTGGGGTCTTGAGCAA
The DNA here is from genome assembly GCF_055413685.1 of Bradyrhizobium sp. LeoA1Lang. Classification (NCBI taxonomy): domain Bacteria; kingdom Pseudomonadati; phylum Pseudomonadota; class Alphaproteobacteria; order Hyphomicrobiales; family Nitrobacteraceae; genus Bradyrhizobium; species Bradyrhizobium sp. LeoA1Lang. The sequence goes on from NZ_JBVAPG010000100.1 coordinate 9,379, forward strand.
AAAGCTCGCGCAGATGTAAGCGGCCGACCTTCTGAAAATGTGCCGACAGAGCGTTCCAGGCGGGAAGTACAGTGACTGATTTCGTGGCTGTTGGCATTCATCGCTCCTGCTAACGCATCATGGCGGCTTGCGCAGCTTGCTTGCGCGAGCGAGCACTCTTCTCCGCCAGCGGGCCTTCCCACATCCGGAATCCGCCCTTGAACGCGTTCGCGTTATCCCCGTGCCGGCACGATGGCGGCAGTTGTTTCAGCTTCTTGGCGTTGCCGCCGCCCAGCACGACGTCATCGGGTTGGAGTGCCGCAACCAGGCATTCAACAACATCCTCGACGCGCTTTCGCCATGCCTTCTTCCCAAATTCTTCCAGCGCGCGAGCGCCAACATAATCCTCGTAGGTACGCTTCTTGTAGGGCAAATGGCCAAGCTCCATTGGCTGGACAATGCCGTCCACGATCATCGTCGAGCCAAGCCCCGTCCCGAGCCCTAGAAACAACATTTTGCCGCCCCGGTAGCTGCCGAGCGCCTGCATCGCGGCATCGTTGATGACTTTCGTCGGCAGTTTGAATGCTGCAGCGAAGTTGAAATCAATCCAGCCTTTTCCGAGGTTGTGAGGTTCGGTCACAGGCCGGTCATGCACTACGGGGCCCGGATAACCAATCGACACCACGTCATATTCCCAACCATCGGCCAGTTTCTTGACGCTCGATACCATCTGCCGTGCCGTCAGGGTCGGCCCGGAGTCAATTTCTCGTTTCTCTTTTTCGCCGGAGGCAAGGATCTTGACGTGGGTGCCGCCAACGTCGACGACCAGTATATTCATTGGGAGGACCTTCGTCTCGATTGCAACCTAGCTTGCCTTCTTGAGCACCTCGGTTTTGGCAGAGATAACGTCCAGCAGTTCGTTCCAGGATTTGACAAACGACTTGGCGCCCTCGTCCTGCAACGTTGCTGCTAACGCATCGACATCGATGCCGGCCTTTGCAAATTGCGACAGCACCTCTTCGGAGTCGCCGCCATCGGCCGCCAACATCTCTCCAACGTCTCCGTGGTCGGCGAGGGCCTTCACCGTGCTTTCCGGCATGGTGTTGACCGTGAGCGGCGCGGCCAGCGCCTTGATGTACAGGACGTCGGATGCCGCGGGATCCTTGGTTCCCGTGCTCGCCCATAGCAGGCGCTGTGGCCGCCCACCCTCGTTGTAAATACGCCGCGAGCGTGCTGAGCCGACCAACTCGCAGGCTGTCTTGTATGTTCGTTTCGCGATTGCGATACCGAGCTTGTTGTGTAAAGGCGCGGGAACCTTGTTGGCGACGGCGGCATCCCAGCGACTGACGAAGACCGATGCAACGGAGCCAACATTTGGATTCAGACCGGCTGCAATGCGCCGCTCGATGCCCCGCAGATATGCCTCGGCCGCGGCGCGGTAGTGCTCTCGGCTGAACAACAGGGTCACATTCACGGGCACGCCGGCGAAAATTGCCTCTTCGATGGCGGGCAGCCCTTCCCTGGTGCCGGGTATCTTGATGAAGAGGTTGGGGCGCTTCGCCTGTGCGTGCAACTCCCTGGCGGCTGCGATTGTGCTCGCCGTATCATGTGCAAGGAGTGGCGAGACCTCGAGCGAGACCCATCCGTCTACACCATTGGTGCGGTCCCAAATCGGGCGGAACAGGTCCGCTGCCTGCGCCAGGTCTTCGATTGCTAGTTCGAAGAACAGCGTCTCACCCGACTTTCCCTCGTTCAGCTTGCCGCGGATCGCAGAATCATAATGAGAGCTGTTCTTGATCGCGTGATCGAAGATTGTCGGGTTCGATGTGAGCCCCGACAGCGACAAGTCGGCAATGTAGCGCTTCAAAGTGCCGCTCGTTAGCAGGTCGCGCGTGATGTTGTCGAGCCAAACGCTCTGTCCGAGCTCATGGAGCTTTTGCGTTGCCTTCATCGCTTCACCTCCGCACAGCTTCGAGTTGAGGGATTGCCGCAAGCAGGCGACCCAGATCACAGTCGAGCAGGTCTCCGATCCGGTCCACCGTCACGTCGGGCGTGAAGGAGGCGAGCGCCTTCGCGTCATGCGCATATTGTCCCTGTCGGGGGAAAATGGTGGTGACGCGACTGCCCCAAGCTTCCTTGACCGCGGCGAGGATTCGCGGCTTGTCGTCCACCAGGACGTAGTGCAGTGCCGGATAGCGGGACGCGACATCGTCGAGCGCGAGTTCCTTATGGATGTAGATCAACACATGCGCGTTGACTGCTTCTGAAAGGCCAGAGCGCTCAACCTTACGCGGTTGAAAAACAACGTCGCCATCCGTGAGAAGGACGGTTGTGCCCCACTGACGCAGTCGTTCGAGCACATCAAGCGATCCCGGATACAGACGATTGGCGAACGGGTAATCGACCAGGAACGAAGACATGGACAACAGATGCATGTCCTGCGGGTGTTCGACACGGTATCGCTGCAGTGCACCGAGATAGTCTCGATACCCCAGTTCGACAAACAGGTCGTCGAGAATTGCCCAGTATCGGTCGCGACAGGCGGCACCGTACTGGCGCTCGAGGTGGGCCTTGATGTCAGCCTGGATGTGGTCGTTGTCGAGAAGCGTATTGTCGACGTCGACCAGAAAGACGACCCGATGCATCGGTCTTACCTTTACGCAACTCTCTGCAATATGCTCAGCGTGCGCGCCTAACACGCACGGGGCATATTCAAGAGTATGTTACTCCGACTGGCGCTTCTAAATCTCAGTGTGCGAAGGCTGGTGCGAACCGACCTTCGACGTGCCGGGTGTCATTCCACAGCCGGATCGCTGGTTCTGACTGATCGTGTTCGTACCCAAGTATACTCAGGCTTGCAGTGTCGAGCGTGAAGAACCGTCCGGCCCCCGCATCGAGGCCTAACCAGCGTGCGGTCAAAACTCGGAGAAAATGTCCGCTCGAAAACAATAACACGTTCCCTGGGACGTTGCGAACGCGCTCCACAATGCGATCGGCCCGGGCGCCGACTTGGTTCGGTGTTTCTCCTCCCGGACAGCCGTCGCGAAACAATTGCCAGCCAGGACGCTCTTCATGGATCTCCTTTGTGCGACGCCCCTCGTATTGGCCGTAGTTCCATTCCAGCAGATCGCGGTCGGGTTCCGCTTCTACGCCGAAGCCAGCCAACTCAGACGTCCGGACCGCTCGCTTCAGGGGGCTCGTGAACACTTTTGCGAAAGTGAAGCCCCGCAACCGCGAGCCCAAACTCTGCGCATTGAGTTCGCCGCGCTCGGTGAGAGGCAAATCTGTGAGGCCGGTATGCTGGCCTGAGAGGCTCCACGCGGTCTCGCCATGCCTTGCAAGGCAAATGATCGGAAGGACGGCGCTCATGGTCTCGCCCCTTCAGCTTCGTCCTCCCGGCGCGTGCGGCGGAAAGAACTGAACTCGGAACACTTCGTACTAGGGCATCTCCGTATCAAGGCCCGTGCGCGCGCCCGCCCACTGGTAGCGCGACTTCTTCGGAGAAGCAACGACCAGCCCTCCAGCGTTATGATAGTTCGCCACTCGAAGGGATGTGCGTCTGAAACGCTGACCTATTCGCTACAGGCATTTGCGACTGCGGCGCCTGAGTCCTTTGAGCCAGCGCGTGTGCGGAAATAAGATCCCCACCGGGCCCCGAGGGGGAGAGCAAGGTATCGTTCGTTCTTGTCGGAAACCTAAATCCAGCTGGCAGATGAGACCGAAACGCGTAATCCTTCTGCCTTAGCAATGCTTCTAGAGAAGCTTGCAGCCTCATCTGGTCGTTGTTGATGCCATTGTTGCGATCGCGGGCACCAAGTGGTCGAATTCGGGAGCATCCCATGCCATTTAAGGTTCAGGTTGGCCCGCATCAAATCTCGATCCATCAGGGGCAAACAGTGCTGGTCAGCGAACCAGACGCACAAATCAACTGGCCAACTGAAAAGGGACTTTATTTCCTTGATACAAGGGTAATCAGCAGCTGGGCCGTCTACGCAAATGGTGAACCCTGGGATCTTCTCAATGGAGGTTCCATCACCCATTACGCGTCCCGAATTTATCTTACGAATCCCGGGATTCCCTCCGCCGACGGCTTGATCCCGCCGCGCACGCTCGGTTTCGTGATCAGCCGATACATCAATGGCGGGATGCACGAGGATCTCGACATTACAAATCACGGCACGAAGCGGGTACGCTTCCAGCTCGAGATCGCGATACGGTCGGACTTCGCAGACATTTTCGAGGTAAAATCGGGCGATATTGTGCGCCGCGGGCGGATCACCACGACATGGTCGTCGGCGAACCAGGAACTTCGCACATGCTATCGCAACAGCGATTTCGTCCGCGCAGTAACCGTTGCTCCTGTACATCGCCAGAGCGAAATCGAGTACGCCAATGGCCGATTGAGCTTCGAAATCAGCCTCGAGGCGGGCGAAGCCTGGCATTGCTGCTTGCTCTATGCGTTGGAGGACGGCGACCGACACTTCGCTGCACCGGACGCGTGTGTGCACAACCATGAACGAACCCGCCACGCCGAGGCGCTCTCGGACTGGCTGCAATCGGTACTGAAGATCCGCTGCAGTAACGAGGAGTTCTACCGCCTTTATCGCCAGGCGCTGGAGGACATGGCGGCGCTTCGGCTCCCGATCGCCGGCACCGATCACATGGTGTTCCTGCCTGCCGCCGGCTTGCCGTGGTTTGTGGCTCCGTTCGGCCGGGACAGCTTGATCGTGTCGCTACAGAACATGCTGATCTATCCAGATTTCGCCCGTGGAACGCTCGACATCCTGGGCTCGCTCCAGGCGAAGGAACGGGACGATTATCGTGACGCGGAGCCGGGAAAGATCCTGCATGAAATCCGCTACGGAGAACTCGCTCATTTCAAACTGATCCCGCACACGCCATATTACGGCACGGCCGATGCGACGCCGCTCTATCTCATCACGCTACATGCGGCCTGGCGGGCAACGGGCGACAGGGCGCTGTTGGATCAGCATCTTGAGACCGCGGAGGGATGCCTGTCCTGGATAGACAACCACGGTGATAGCGACGACGATGGATTCCAGGAATATCAGACCCGCTCTCCGGTCGGCTACGAGAATATGGGCTGGAAGGATTCCGGAGACAGTGTGGTTTATCCTGACGGATCGCTTGTCAAGGGACCGAAGGCGCTCTGCGAGTTGCAGGGCTATGTCTATGACGCCCGGCTGCGCATGGCGGAAGTGTTCGATGAACTCGGCAAGACACGCCGCGCCACGGATCTGCGAAGGAAAGCCGCAGCACTCTTCAAACGGTTCAACGAGACCTTCTGGGATGAGGAGTTGGGTTTCTACGCCCTGGCGCTGGATGGCGAAAAGAAAAAGGTCCTCACGGTTGCCTCCAATGCCGGCCATTGCTTGTGGTCAGGCATCGTTCCGCAGGAACGCGCCGGAAAGGTCGTGCAGCGTCTCATGGCATTGGACATGTGGAGCGGTTGGGGCATCCGCACGCTGTCGGCCTCGAACCCAGCGTTCAACCCATACAATTACCAAACCGGGTCGGTCTGGCCCCACGACAATGCCGTCATCGCTCTCGGCTTCAAACGATATGGATTCCACGCAGAGGCCGCAAGGATCGCGCGCGATATCAGCGATGCAGGAAGCCACTTCCTGTCCAATCAGTTGCCTGAGCTCTATACGACGATCGAGCGTGATCGAAGGAGCTTTCCCGTCCAATATCTTGGCGCCAACATCCCACAGGCCTGGGCAGCGGGGTCGGTCTTCGCATTTCTGCAGGCGATACTTGGGTTCGCGCCGGACGCTCCGAGGGGAAAGCTGTACGTTGATCCATCTCTGCCGCAATGGTTGCCCGATCTGACCGTACTCGATCTGCGTCTCGGTACAGGGCTATTCGACATCCGTTTCTGGCGCGATGGCGATGAGACGCGCTTTGACGTCCTGCGAGGCGCTCCAGGAGCCGTCCAAAGGAGGCCCTTCGGTGCACGGCTGAAGTTTCCACATTCAGCGTAGAACGCTTAAGCTATCGAAAGTGCAGACCAGTTGATCTCGATGCAAACGATGTTTTTCGGACCTCTTAGCGGATTCTGAATTTCAGAAATTTTACTGGCGAGCGGCCGCGGGCGAGGGTTGCAAGCAAAAAAGTTGAATATCCGGTGTGTCTTTTCGCCGCCTCAGGGCATTGACGATACGCCCATCGTGGGGCTCGATCAGCGTCGAGCGAGCGGAGGAGACGAGATCATGGGCTACAAGCCGATCGAGTCCTACGGCGTCATCGGCGACCTGCACACCGTTGCCCTGGTTGGCATCGACGGCTCCATCGACTGGTGCTGCCTGCCGCACTTTGACTCGCCGAGCGTCTTCGCGGCGATCCTCGACGACCAGAAAGGGGGCTCATTCCGCATCGCCAGTCTCTACGAGGCGCAGCACAAACAGATGTACATGCCTGACAGCAACGTTCTGGTGACGCGCTTTCTTAGCGACCAGGGCGTCGGTGAGGTCGTGGACTTCATGCCGGTCCAAAGCGCGCGCGAGATCAGAAAGATCCATCAGATCGTCCGGGTGGTGCGGGCGGTGCGCGGGTCGGTCCGCTTCCGCCTCGACTGCCGGCCGGCTTTCGACTTCGCCCGCCGGCCCCACCAGGTTGTCCTGGACGGCCGGGGAGCGATCTTCGAGGCGCAAGGCATGAAAGTCTCGCTAGTCAGCCGCTTCCCGCTTGGTCGGCAGGGCGACGGCGTCGCTGCCGAGTTCGTCCTCAACCCCGGCGAAACGACCACGTTCATCCTCCGCCAGGTGGAAGAGAACGGCCACGACAGCGTTCATGACGGGGTCCTGCTCGAGGCGCGGCTGGTCGGCACGGAGGCCCTGACGCAGACCCTGGCCTTTTGGCGGCAGTGGCTGAGGAAGTGCAACTATTCAGGTCGCTGGCGCGAGATGGTCCACCGCTCGGCGCTGGTGTTGAAGCTGCTGACGTTCGCGCCGACCGGCGCGATCGTGGCGGCGCCCACCTGCGGGCTGCCGGAAGAGATCGGCGGGGTGCGCAACTGGGACTATCGCTACACTTGGGTGCGCGACGCCGCTTTCACCAATTACGCCTTCCTGCGCCTGGGGCTGACGTCGGAGGCAGAGCAGTTCATGGCCTGGTTGGAGCAACGGGCCGTCGAGGGCACCCGGGGCGACCCGTTGCAGACTATGTATCGCATCGACGGCGGGCGCGAGTTGCCCGAGGAGGTCCTCGGCCACCTCGATGGCTACCGCGGCTCGCGTCCGGTGCGAGTCGGCAACGCCGCTGCCGACCAGTTGCAGCTCGACATCTATGGCGAGTTGATGGACGCCGTCTACCTGTACGACAAGTACGGGACGCCGATCGCCTATGATTCCTGGTGCCATTTGCGCAAGATGCTGGACTGGGTGACGAACAACTGGGAGCGAGCCGACGATGGCATCTGGGAGGTGCGCGGTGGACAGCAGCAGTTCGTCTACTCCAAAGTGCAGTGCTGGGTGGCGCTGGATCGGGCGATCCGCCTTGCGCAGAAGCGGAGCCTGCCGCTGGACCGCACCCGCCTGGCCGCGGAGCGGGACCGCATCTACGAGGCCATCATGACGCACGGCTGGGACACGGAGCGGCAGACTTTCGTGCAGCACTTCGCCACTGACGCGGTGGATGCGTCCAATCTGATCATGCCGCTCGTCTTCTTCCTGTCGCCGACCGACCCCCGCATGCGCGGGACGCTGGACCGGACCATGGCGGAGCTGGTCTCCGACAGCCTGGTGCACCGCTACGAGATCGGCAGAGGAGCCGGCGACGGCCTGACCGGGAGCGAGGGGACGTTCAATATGTGTACGTTCTGGCTGGTGGAAGCGCTGGCCCGGGCGGGCCGCGCCGAGGAGGCCCGCTTCATCTTCGAAAAGATGTTGACCTACGCCAACCACCTCGGTCTGTACGCCGAGGAGACAGGTCCGTGTGGCGAAGCGCTGGGCAACTTCCCGCAGGCATTCACTCACATCGGGTTGATAAGCGCCGCGTTCAACCTGGACCGCCGGCTCGGCGCGGGGCCTTGAGGGTCGGGCCATGAGCGCGCAGTTCGCTTACCTAGGGACTTCCGTTCCAGACTGGGCGAGGGAGCTTTCGAGCACCGATCCGCTCCAGCGCCGCCTCGGCGCATATGCCCTGGGCGAGATCGGCCCCGCGGCAACCGAGGCTATGTCCGACCTCGCCGCGGCCCTCCAGGACCCGGTTGCGTTCGTGCGCGTCTGGGCGGCGGCGGCCCTGGCCCGGGTGGCGCCATCGGGTGGAGAGTCGGTCACCGTCCTCATCGCGGAGTTGGGCAACGAGCTTGCCTTCGTCCGTAGCCTGGCGGCCTGGCACCTCGGTCGCCTCGGTCCGGCCTTCCCGGGGATCGAACAAGCCCTCCTCCCCCTCCGACAGCTAGCGGGCGATCAGGATCCGAGCGTGCGGGTGGAGGCCGCGCTAGCGCTGGGCATGCTCGAGGGGAAGGGCGCCCCGCCGCCGGAGCTGAGGTCTTTGTGTACTTGAGCGACAGCGAGCCCATGGCTGATGGTCGCCAACGCAATCCTATTAAAGCCATCCTGGCTCACGTCGATGGCCATCATTGGGGAGTAGAACAAGAGCAATCGCGGAGGCGCAACGCACGATCTCCGCGGAACAGAGCCCAAAAAAGCGAGTACGCTCACTGCACGTCGACAATCTCGACCCAGTTCGCTCCACTTCCCACTGGATAGCGACTAGGCTCGCCGAGTTTGCCCGTGCTCTGGTCGATCTTGTAGACCGAAAGGTGATCCGACTTTTCACCCGACGCGACGAGGTACTGGCCGCTCGGATCGATCCCAATGCCGCGCGGCTGCGCCTCGGTCGCGAAATTGGCGACGTAGGCGAGCCTGCCGGTTCCGGGTGCCACGGTGAACAAGGCGATCTTGCTGGTGGTACGTTCGGTCGAATACAGAAACTTGCCGTTGGGCGTGATTTGGATGTCAGCAGCCCAGACTTTCGGCTTCTCGTCCTTCGGCAGCGCTGAGCCGGGCGTCGGTGCAGCGCCGACGGGCGCCTGCGGCGTACCCCAAGCGAGGCCGGCATCCGCCGGCACCGAGCTAATGCTCTCGACGAGGGTCAACGTCCCCTTGCCGGAATCGACCGCATATTGCGTGACGTGCCCCGACAATTCGTTGAGCACATAGAGGTTCTTGTTGTCGGGCGACAACGCCATGTGGCGGGGGCCGTGACCCGGCCCCGGACTGACCGCCGCCGGGACGTTGGGCGTGAGCTTGCCGGTGTTGTTGTCGAAAGTAAATTGCAACACCTGATTGGCGCCGAGCGTGGCCGCGTACACGAATTTGTTGCTGCGATCGGGCAAGATCGAATGCGCATTGCGGCCGGTGGGGATCACTTGAATCGCTTCGGCCTCGACCAGCCCATTCTCGTCGATCGGGCTCACGGCGAGTTTGTCGCCGCCATAAGAGGCGGTGAACAGGTAGCGCCCGGTGCGATCGGTCGAGACATAAGGCATGCTGTCGGGAAGCGGCGCCGATGCCTTCTGCGTGATCACACCGGCTGCCGGATCAATGGAGTAGGTCAATACGTGCGGCGGCTGCGAGCGTACCACGGCATAGAGGTGCTTCTTGTCCGGGCTCACTGCCATTGGCATGACCAGCTTGCCGGCCTCGGCCTTTCCGATCGGCGTGAGCGAGCCGGTGCTCGTGTCCATGGTGTAGGCATCGATGTTGCCGTCCTGCGCGTTCGACACATAGACGAATGTCTTTGCGGCACACATCAGCGTTGCTCCGATTGTAAGCAGCAGTGCTAGTGCAAGACGCGTCGCTCCACTCGTTAGCGTTTTCATTTTGACCTCTCCCTGGACCTGTCAAAGGCATGTCGCTTGGCGGCATTCAGCGAGAATGCGTCCGCGCACAACCGACGGTCGGAATCAGCCCGCTGTCGTGCACCGGACCTTGATCAATATTCTGGATCAAATTTCAAACAGCGTATTGTGGCAAGGCATTATCTCGATGGTATGCTCAAGTGGAAACGCTGCGGGTTGCCGGTTCGAGAGCGTTGATATTGTCCTTCACTCCTGCGACCGTGACCCGGACCCCGATGGGAGGAGGTCCGCTATTGGGAGGAGGTCCGCTATCCAGCGGTGGCAGGCTAATGGCCGCGCGCAGTCCCTTCTGCTGGTTGATCAATGTGATATCTCCGCCATGGTGGCGGACTATGGTCCGCGCAATAGAAAGACCAAGACCGACGCCTCCAGTTTCGCGATTCCGCGAATTCTCCATCCGAAAGAAAGGCGTAAAAACCTGCTCCTTGGCGCTGTCCGGAATACCGGGTCCATCATCCGAGACGATGATTTCGATGCTGTCTGCTCGCCTCTCCACGCTGACCCGCGCCCGCTCGCCATAACGGATGGCATTTTCGACAAGGTTGCGGCACGCGCGGCGCAGCGCGTCCGGTCGGCAGCTATAGCTGATCTTCGCCCCCTCCGAGAACGAAACATCGTAGCCGAGTTCGGCGAGATCGTCGCAAAGACTTTCCACGAGAGCGGAGAGGTCCACCGTACGTGTGGCTTCTGCGGTCGCATCCTCGCGGGCGAATGCGAGGGTTGCCTCCGTCATCGTCTGGATCTCTGTAATCGTGGAGAGCATTTTCTCCCGCACTTCCTGATCAGGCACGAATTCTGCACGCAAACGGAGTGAGGTCAGAGGTGTGCGCAGATCATGGCCGATGGCGGCCAGCATTCTGGTTCGATCGTCGACGAAACGATGCAGGCGTGCCTGCATGCGATTGAATGCCTCGGCCGTACGCCGGATATCGTCGGGGCCGGTCTCCGGCAGCGGTACGATCTCCTGACCGCGGCCAAGGGCTTCGGCCGCCACGGCCAGGCGACGCAACGGTTGCGCGATGCCGCGCGCGGCGAATACGGCAATGATCGACAACAACAACGCCGACAGGCCGAGCGTCACCGTGGATTGGGAGGTCCAGAAGCCGTCTTGCGCAGGTTTGGCAAATGCAGTGTTCAGCCATGCGCCGTCCGCCAATTGAACGGCCAAACCCATGCCGGTGCTGTCATCGAGATAGAGAAATTTCGCTGGCCGGGACAGCGGCCAAGCTCCCGGCTTGAGATCGATCCATTGCGAGGAGGTGGCGCTGCTACTGCTGGCCGAATTTCGGACGAAATCCGGTCTCGCCTCGACGGGCGCGCTGTGGCCGGGAAAGGATACGCGCGGCAACGGCTGGGCCAAACGCTCCCACGCCTCCTCTCGCCAGGCGGGGGCATCCTTCAGGCCGTTGGCCGATATCCAATATCTTGCTGAACTGGTGTTGCTGGCGTTCAGGATATCGGACTGAAGCGCTGGAGGCGTCGCCTCCAAGACCCGGGCAAGCGAGGCGCACCGGCTGAATATCTCGCCCTTGGCGGCCTTCCGGATCGCCTGCCCATGCTCATCCCAGGAAATGAAGAACACGATCGCTTGCGACAGCATCAGCGACAGCAGCGTGAAACAGATGAAGCGGGCCGCCAGGCTGCGCTTCCATAAGCGCATCATGGCTGTTCGACCTGTGCGACCAGACTGTATCCGCCGCCCCAGTGAGTCTTGATCACGGCCGGCACCTTCGGATCGGCCTCGATCTTCTTCCGCAAACGACTGACCTGATTGTCAATGCTCCGGTCGAACGGATCGGCATCTCTGCCGACCGTCAGGTCGAGGAGTTGATTGCGGCTCAGTACCAGCCCGGGATGATCGAGAAAGGCACATAAGAGGCGGAACTCCGCCGTGCTGAGCGGCACAGCAACGCCATCCTGTCCTACCAACTCGCGCCGGCTGACGTCAAAGGTCCACCGATCGAAACGTACGATCTTGGTCGCGAGCCGGCCTTTCTGCGGCGGCAGGCTTTGGACGCGGCGAAGCACTGCTTTGATACGGGCGAGGAGTTCGCGGGGATTGAACGGCTTGCACACGTAGTCATCGGCGCCCATTTCGAGGCCGACGATCCGATCGGTCTGCTCCACCATGGCAGTCAACAGGATAACGGGAAGGTCCGTGGTGCTGCGGAGATGGCGGCAGAGAGACAATCCGTCCTCACCCGGCATCATGACGTCGAGAACCACCAGGTCAAAGGCACTTCGTTCGAGCAGACGGCGAAGTGCAGCGGCGCTCTCCGCAAGGCTGATGCGGTAGCCATGTTGCATCAAGTATTTGCCGACCAGATCGCGGATGTCGCGATGATCATCCACGACGGCGATGTGCGGTGCCGAGTCCATCCAGTTGCTCCGTTCCACATCATACCGAAGTCCAGCGTTCAACCCACCGGAAAAGTGTAACAGAATGTATCGGTCGCGCAGGGTTGAACCCGTTTTAAGTACAAGCAGTCGCAGAATCCGGTCCCAGTGAGCCACTTTGTCGCAAAGTCGTATGGCTTAGGGCTTGATGCAGTTCCGCGAAGCCGCATTGAAAGCAAGGTGATTGAAGAGGAGCGGACAGAAGCATCAGCCAACGACGGCTCCAACTTGTCGCGAACTATGCAGTGCAGCGTTCCTGAGACAGATTGCGACAATTGCCGATAGCGGTCGGCAAAGTTCTGCGACAACCGGACCCCATCGTGCGCCTGTTCAACGAGGCAGGAGCGCTGTATGTGCGATGCGATCGATGCTGTTTCTCGCAGGGTAGTTCCCGAAAGCTCGAGGGGCTCATCAGCCGAGAGCGATGAAGACTATGCCACACGGGAGGGACCGTTTTCTTGCAGATCCGCATTTCGGATAAGCTGGCTGCTCGTCTTCGTGTTGCGGAATGCGTCTACCTCGACGACGCCCCTTGATCTGACGTATGGCGCAAATAGCACAGCTATTTCACGCCTCGTGACGGAGGGCGACTGTTTGACGTCCGAGCGAGATCTCAAATTCGTATGCGGAAGTGACCGAATTCACTTCGGCCGTTTCGATGAGGTCAAGCGAATTGAGTTGATCAAGGAAAGGTACATGCCATGGCTTTGACCCCGATGATGGGAGAGGGGGACCTCCGGATCACAGATGAGATTGGATCGGAGTCACCGGATACGTGTTCATGGCTTGATGGCGCAATCGTCTTCGACCACCGCCGCTGGTCCTGCCGGGAAGCAGAATTAACCTGGACAGCGCCTTCGCATCTGATCGTGCTGACTCATACAGGCAAGACCGCGCGAACGCGGATTTCGTGCTCCGGCGAACTCGTCTATGACGGCCGAGACAGGCCGGGCGCGCTCTCTTTCATCCCCGCAGGTGTCGAGCGCTTCGGCAGTTATTGCGAGCCGGATCTCGTCTACTCCGCCCTTTGGCTCGATCACGCTCGGTTCGGATGCGAGCGTTCGGCGGAGACGTTACCAATATTGGTCAATCGCGCCGATGCGGTTATCACCGCGCTGTTGACGGCGCTGCATAACGACGTTGCATTCGGCAGCAAGCCGGACACTGCTTATGTCGAACATCTCGCCGCCATTGCGATGCATCGGGTCATGGCGCTCGACGGAGGCAAACCCCGTCCAAGTGCACATGGCGCGCTCGGCAAGGCGACGCTCCGCAGGATTGAGGAGTATGTCGAGGAGCACCTCGGCGGGGAAATCAGGCTGAGCGATCTCGCGGCGATCGCAGACATGGAGATCGATTCCTTCGCGCGCCGCTTCAGGACGGCAACCGGAATGGCTCCCTATGCCTTTGTGATCGCGCGGCGGATTCGCCGCGCTGAGCACCTTCTTGCGGATTCCGACCACGAACTTGCGCTGATAGCGGCGAGACTAGGCTTCTCCAGCCAGAGCCATTTCACCACGGCATTCAAACGCGAGCGAGGCATGACGCCCCGAGCCTACCGGCAACAGCTTTTTTCCTGAATCCTGCAAGAGCGCCGGAATCGTGAAAGAACGCCCGAAGCGGCGCGCCTATCTTGCGCCGAGCAAGCACCGGACGCGCAAGGGAGCGAGCTCGACATGGCCGACTGCAAGGACCGACGCCCGACCGATGACGGGCCGACACGAAGGACCGTGATTCAGGGGGCCGCGGCAGCGACGGCGCTGCTCGCTGTTGGGATCGCCGACGCTGTGCCGGCGTTTGCTCAGTCTAGCAGTCTTGTCGAGCCTGCAGCCGGAACGACGAGAATCCCCGTAAGTCTGATCATCAACGCCAGCCAGACTTCAGTCGAACTCGATGCGCGCACCACGTTGCTGGATGCGCTGCGCCATCAGCTTGGTCTGATGGGGTCCAAAAAAGGCTGCGACCACGGTCAGTGCGGCGCCTGTACGGTCCTGATCAACGGCAGGCGGATCAACTCGTGCTTGACGCTCGCGGTCATGCATCAAGGCGACGAGATCACGACAATCGAAGGGTTGGCGCAAGGCGAGGTGCTGCATCCGATGCAGGCCGCGTTCATCGCGCGCGACGGCTTCCAGTGCGGCTATTGCACGCCGGGCCAGATCTGCTCGGCCGTCGGCATGCTGAACGAAGCCAAGGACGGCTGGCCGAGCCATGTCACGGACGATCTCGTTGCACAGACCACGCTGAGCGATGCCGAAATTCGCGAGCGCATGAGCGGCAATCTCTGCCGTTGCGCCGCCTATCCCAACATCGTCGCGGCCATTCGCGATGTCGCCGAGAGGACCTGAACGATGAAGCCGTTCACCTATGAGCGCGCATCTGGCGTGCGCGAGGCGGCCGCCGCGGTGGCCGCGCGTCCCGGTATCAAATTCATCGCCGGCGGCACCAATCTCATCGATCTGATGAAGCTGGAGATCGAGCAGCCGATACATCTCGTCGATATCAGCCGCCTGCCACTGCGCTTGATCGAGGAGACGCCGGAAGGCGGCCTGCGTATCGGGGCACAGGTTCCCAATAGCGAACTCGCGGCCGACATGCGGGTGAGAACCCGCTATCCGCTGCTTTCGCAGGCGCTCCTTTCGGGTGCCTCCGCCCAGTTGCGCAACAAGGCCAGCACCGCCGGCAACCTGCTGCAGCGTACGCGCTGCCCGTACTTCTTTGAACGCGGCATGCCCTGCAACAAGCGCAATCCCGGCTCGGGCTGCAGCGCGCTCGGCGGCTTCAACCGGCTTCACGCGATCCTTGGCGCCAGCGAGGCCTGCATGGCCGTCCACCCGTCGGATATGGCGGTGGCCATGACGGCGCTCGATGCGCGCGTCGAGACGATACGCTCCGACGGCCGCACACGGGTCTTTCCGCTTCGAGAACTGCACCGCCTGCCGGGAACGACGCCGCACATCGAGACCACGCTTGCCGCTGGCGAGATGATTACCGCTGTGATCTTGCCGCCACCGCCGCCGGGTCGGCAGCTCTACCGCAAGGTCCGCGACCGCGCCTCCTACGCTTTCGCTCTGGTCTCGGTCGCGGCAATTGTCGACGTCGCCGCCGGACGCATCCGTGGCGCGCGCATCGCAATGGGCGGCGTTGCGCCCAAGCCATGGCGCTCTGCCGAAGGCGAGCGGGCTCTTGCCGGACAGCCCGCGGGTGAAGAGACCTGCGCTGCGGCCGCCGATGCGGCCCTTTCCGGTGCGCGCGCCGAAGGCCATGCCGCCTTCAAGATCGAGCTGGCGCGGCGCACGCTGCGCCGGACGCTCGCTGAAACCGTCCAAGACGTTTGAGGCATAAGACGATGGCTCAAGATTACATCGTTCAGGCGACATCGCGCCCCGGCGCTGCCGCGCCGATCGGCCAGCCCGTGGACCGTATCGACGGAGCGCTCAAGGTTACGGGGAGGGCGCGCTACGCCTACGAGCACAGGCTCGATCGCGCGCCGGCCTTTGGCTACATCCTTGGTGCGAGCATCGCCAAGGGACGTATCGTCGAGATCGATACCGGCGACGCCGAGCGCGCGCCTGGTGTCATCCTGGTGATGACGCACAGGAACGCACCGAGCCAATCGGCCTTCGGTCCGGCTGTCACGCCAACTGTGCCGGAGGTGTTCACGCGGGCCCGCCCGGTGCTGGCGAGCGAGGGTATCCGCTATCATGATGAGCCGGTCGCGCTGGTCGTCGCCGAGACCTTCGAGGAAGCGCGAGGGGCAGCGGGGCTGATCAGGCTGCGCTATGCGAGCGAACCGGGCGCGTTCGACCCCGCAGCGCCGAATGCCGAAATCTACCGGCCCGAACGTACCAATGCCGGCTTCCCCACGGACTCGACACTTGGCGACTTCGACCGCGCTTTCGCCGACGCGCCGGCCAAGCTCGACGCCGTTTATGCGACGCCGTTCGAGAGCCATAATCCGATGGAACCGCATGCGGCCATCGCCGAGTGGGATGGGGACCGGCTGACCGTCCATACTTCGGCGCAGACGCTGGCGAATATCCAGGCCGGCTTGGCCAATACGCTGCGCATCTCGCCGCAGAATGTCCGGGTCATCAGCCCCTTCATCGGCGGCGGCTTCGGTTCCAAGCTGATCGTTCATGCCGAGACGGTCTGCGCCGCACTGGCCGCGCGCGTTGTTGGCCGGCCGGTTAAGGTCGCTCTGACGCGACAGCAAATGTTCGCCAATGCCGGCCATCGCCCGGCAATGAGCCAGCGGATCAGGCTCGGCGCGGACCGCGATGGCCGCCTGACCGTGATCGGGCATGATGTCACCGCCTCGACATCCCGTTTCGAGGAGTTCGCTGAGCAGAGCGCGGTGCCGACGCGCGCGCTCTATGCCGCGGCGAACCGCCGTACGACGCACCGCCTCGTACGTCTCGACACCAATCGTGGAGAATGGATGCGGGCACCCGGCGAAGCATCTGGCCTGCTCGCGCTTGAATGCGCAATGGACGAACTTGCCGAACAGCTCGGCCTCGATCCGATCGACTTGCGCATCCGCAATGAGCCGGAGCTCGATCCGGAGCGCAACGTGCCCTTCTCCAGCCGAAACCTGATCGCGTGCATGCGCGATGGGGCCGAGCGCTTCGGCTGGCGCGACCGCCCGGTGAAGCCAGGTAGCCGTCGGGAAGGCCGCAAGCTGATCGGCTATGGCATGGCAGCCGCGATCCGCGCCAATTATCTCGGGCCGGGCTCGGCGCGTGTCGCCATCGATGCGCGGGGCCAGGTCACGGTGCAGGCTGACATGACCGATATCGGCACCGGCACCTATACGATCCTGGCGCAAGTAGCGGCCGAGCGGCTGGGCGTGCCGCTCTCGGTCGTCAAGGTCGAGCTCGGCGACAGCCGTCTGCCACGCACGGCCGGTTCGGGCGGCTCGTGGGGTGCCTCGAGTTCGAGCACGGCGGTCCACAATGCCTGCCTGATACTCCGGGAACAGATCGCCTCGGCAGCCGCATCGCATGAGCGTTCACCCTTGCGTGGCGCGAACATTTCGGAAGCTCGTTTTGAGGGGGGCAAACTCCGCCTCGGCTCACGCTCGGAGAGCCTCGGCAATCTTCTGGCCCGGATCGCGCCGGACGGATTAATGGCCGAGGGTTCTGCGGCCCGCGGCGAAACCTATCGCACCTATTCCCAGCATGCGTTCGGCGCGCATTTTGCCGAGGTCGCGGTCGATATCGACACGGGCGAACCACGGCTGCGGCGCATGCTTGGCGTCTTCGCCGCCGGGCGCATCCTCAATCCGAAGACGGCGCGCTCGCAAATGATCGGCGGCATGATCTGGGGCGTTGGGGCGGCGCTGATGGAACAGACCGTGCTCGATCCTCGCCATGGCCATTTCGTCAACCACGATCTCGCCGAGTACCACGTTCCCGTGCATGCCGATATTCCAAGCGTCGAAGCCGTCTTCCTTCCCGAGGAGGACGACAAGGGCAATCCGCTGGGCGCCAAGGGCATCGGCGAGCTCGGCAACTGTGGTGCGGGAGCTGCAGTCGCAAACGCGATCTATAACGCTACCGGTGTGCGTGTCCGCGACTTTCCGATCACGCTTGACAAAATCTTTCCCGAACTGCCCGTCGGCTGAACTCATACCGACGTGCCCCTATTGTGCCCTAGCTCTTTTTGGGTACCCGTCAGAAAGTTAAGCCGCTAAGTCATTGAATCTATGGAATTAATGGTGGACGCACAAGGGATCGAACCTTGGACCTCTCCCGTGTGAAGGGAACGCTCTCCCGCTGAGCTATGCGTCCGGGATCTCGGCGCGACCGGAAGCCGAAAACGGCATCCGATCGGAAACGGCCTTCCGGCCGGAGCCCGCGATTTACGAAGGGCAGGGGCGGGGTGTCAAGCCAAAGCCGACCCCAAACCGCCAAAGAGCGTCATGCTCCCTGCTGGCGGGCGCGGGAAGCGTGGGATTGCAGCGCCCGGATGCGTTCGGCGAGCGTTCCGCCGCCTTCGGGCAGGCCGCTTGCGGCGGGCACGCCATTGGCGGCTTTCGGTCCCCCCTTCGGTCCCCCCTTGGCCGGTACCGCCGGCTCTGCGGCCAGCATGGCCTCGATCGGCGAATCCGGCCCTTCGAGCTGGATCGCTAGCTTTGCTACTTCGGCGGCAATGTCGTTGATGCGCTCGCGCAGCAGCGCGTTCTCCATGCGCTCGGTCGCCCAGGAGTTCTCCGCCTGCTCCTGGATCGCGTTGATGTCGCGCTGCAGCTTTGACCGCTCGTCGCGGGCGATGCGGAGCTGTTCTTCCAGAGTGGCCTTCTCGCTTTTCAGCTTCTCGAGGGCGGGCGATTTGCCGCCATTCATCGCCGCGCGCAGTTCCTTCACGGTGCGCTCGGCTGCCTCATTGGCCTGCCGGAGCTGGTTGTTCTCGAATTCCCGTTCGGCCAAGAGCTTGCCCTGGGTCGCAAGCCGCCCCTCCAGCTGGTTGACGCGGTTGCCGAGTATCTGAGCTTCATTGACCTGGACGCTCAATTGACGGTCGAGGTCGGTGACGCGCTGGTTCAGACTCTCGGCCCGGCTCCGCGCGTCCGCGAGCTCGCGGGTCGCGGCCTCAGATGCGCTGCGTTCCTCGGCCAGGCGGGCCTGGGTGGCGGCGAAGTCTCTTTCAGCGTCGCTGACCCGGTCCTTCAATTCCTCGATCTGGGTGCGGACGGAGATCAGCTCGATCTGGCGGCTATCCGCCGCCATCGAGCGGTCGTTCAGGTCGGCATTGATCTTGCCGAGCTCGTTCTGCTTGTTCGCCAGCGCCTGCTCGGCGGCGCGCAACTGCTCGGTCTTGGCGCCGAACTCCTCTTCGGTGGCGCGGGACTGATCCTTCATCGCCTTTTCGCGCGCCTCGAGGGCGAAGATGGCGGCGTTCTTCTCGCCGAGCTCGATCTTCATGCGGTTGATCGCGTCGGTCTTTTTGCCGAGTTCGGCCAACTGGCTCGTGGTCTTGCTCTTGAGCTGCTCGACGCTCATCTCCAGCCGCCTCGCCGACATCGCGAATTCCGCGCGCAACTGGTCCTTGTCCGCCTGGATCTCGGCCATCGACAGCGGGGTTGCGGCCTCGATACGCCGGGTCGTCAGCCGCACCGCCCGGTTATGCACCAGCGGCACGATCATCAGACCGCACAGCATCGAGACCAGAAAACCGATCGCCAGATACATGATCGGTTCGACCATGAATGGGTTACTCCCGCGATAATAAATCGTTAATCACAATGCCACGGGCGGCCGGCAAAGCGCCAGCCAAATGCCTGTCCGCAGTGAGGGATTCACGTCAAGGCGTTAACGGCGGGGTCAGAACGGGTTCCAGGTCGCACGCGGGGTATATTTCAGGTAGCCGACATTGGCGCCAAGCCTGAGCCCGATGCCGGAACGGATCGGCACCAGTACGATATTGTTGGCCGTCAGCGCGGTCATGCCGAAACCGCCGACGATATAGGCCGAGCCGTCGATGCCGACGAAGCGCTGGTAGATCGCTTGCGTGGAGGGCAGGTTGTAGACCAGCGTCATGGTGCGGGCGCCATCGCCGCCCCAGTCGAAGCCGACCGAGGGCCCCTGCCAATAGACCCGCAGGTCGCCCGCATTCTTGGTGTAGAGCGTGCCTTCCCCATAGCGCAGGCCGGCGACGAAAGCGCCGGAGCCTTCTTCGCCGAGCACGTAGCCATTGGGCAGGCCCCACTGGCTGACCGCACGTTCGATGACGGAGGCAAGCCCGCGCGAGACGTTACCGAAGAATTTGTGGCCGGCGGCAACCAGTTCGTCCGGCCCATAGGTGCTCGGACTGGGCTCACGTTGCGGCGGCGGGTATTGCGGCGGGGCCTGCTGGGCGGCAACCGGCGCAATCCAGCACATCAGCGCAGCGAGCGCTGCCGCGGCAAAGCGTGATGCGAAACTCATAAAGAACCCCTGCGATCGAAATTCTGGTCGCCGCCTTAACCTGACGCCAACAAGGTCGGCTCTAGCTTGCGCCCAGTGTCCCCTCGACTCCAATGTTATCGATATCAACTATGACGGTACAACGGCAGGAAATATACCGCCGACGCCCCGGAATAGCCTTTTTCAGCTTCGCCGTCGGCCTTTTAGCTTTGATCGGCATTGATTCGGCAGTCCGGGCCGCTACAACCGAGCGGGTGGTGGTCAATCACTATTCCGGCCTCGCCATCGAGGGATTCGACCCGGTGGCATATTTTACCGATGCCGCTGCCCTTGAGGGCTTGCCGGACTTTGAGGCTGCGCAGGCAGGCGCGGTCTGGCGCTTCCGCAATGAAGGCAACCGCGCCTCCTTTGTCGCCCATCCGGAAATCTACGGTCCGCAATTCGGCGGCTACGACCCGGTCGATCTCGGCCGCGGCGTCACCTATGCCGGCAATCCACGATTCTGGGCGGTGGCCGGGCAGCGGCTCTATCTGTTCGGCCGGGAGGACAACCGGGACGCCTTTGTCGCCGATCCCGGACGCTTCCTGAAAGACGCCACCGCCCGCTGGCCGGAGCTGGAGCAGACGCTGGCGCAGTAGCGTCCTCGACAAGACGGCTAAGGCGCAGCGGCGGGATCGCCCCAGGCAATGAATTCCGGCACGATAAAATCATCCCGCAGGCCGAAGCGCAGCGCCGCTCCCTGCGAATCCGTGATCTTGCCGCCGGCGGCGGTGACCACGGCATGGCCGGCCGCGACGTCCCATTCGGAGGTCGGCGCAAGGCGGGGATAGATATCGACCTGGCTTTCGGCCACCCGTCCGAACTTCACCGCGGAGCCGAGTTCGGCCCGCACCGCGCCGCCCCGCCCGGCGATAAAGGCCTCCGTGCGCGCATCGCCATGGGAGCGGCTGACCGCCACGGTCCAGGGGGTTCCGCGCGGCGGGTGAGGGCGGGTGCGAATCGGCTCGACAACCGGTGGCGCGCCATCGCGAACGATCAGCCGCTCGGCGCCGCGGCCGACAGTGCCGCGCCAGATCACGCCCAGGGCCGGGGCCCCGACGATGCCAAGCAGCGGCGTCCCTTCGGTCACCAGGGCGAGGTTGACTGTGAACTCGTTGCGGCCGGCGACGAATTCCTTGGTGCCGTCGAGCGGATCGACCAGGAAGAAGCTGTCTTTGTACGGCGGCCTTGCCAGACGCGTGCGCTCCTCGGAGAGCGACGGCACGTTTGGCGCAAGCCGCGCCAAGCCCTCGGCAATGATGCGGTCGGCTGCGAGATCGGCCTCGGTCACCGGCGAGCCGTCGCTCTTGCCCTCAACCTTCATGGCGCTGCGATTGACCGCGAGGATGGCCTCGCCGGCCCGGATCACCAGCTCCGTCAACGGTTCGATCAGCGCGGCCGCGGCATTGCCGTCGATCCGGGGCGGGCATGCCTCATTCATAAGCGGTTCTCATCGGCTAGGTCGCGTGGACAGTTATCTTAGCCAGAGCAGAGTTGCGGCGATAGCGACGACAGCGAAGTAATTTCGTGCGGTTTTTTCGTAGCGCGTAGCAACGCGCCTGAAACGCTTCAGTTTCGAGAA
>NZ_JBVAPG010000101.1:0-30705 GCF_055413685.1 Bradyrhizobium sp. LeoA1Lang
ATCAGGCTTCGTGGTAGGTTGCCTCATGGCGTAGTCTCCAGTCCGACGCTTCAACGCCGGACGATTCGAGGTTGATCACCCCGGAGCCTACGCCAACCCTAATTCCAACCAACTCCGCGACGGGACCCGGCCGTGCGGGCAAATCCTTATCAGATCAGCGCCTTCACCCAGTCGGCACGGGAAGGCAGTTTCACCCGTGCGGCGGAAAAGCTTGGCGTCACCCAATCGTCGGTGACCCAGCACGTCGCAAATCTTGAACGCACGATGGGAACCAAGCTCTTCGTACGTCGCCGCGACGGACTGGAGCTGACGCGCGCCGGTCGCGAGCTGTTTGCCGTCTCGGACAGGCTGCGCAACCTGGAGCAATTGATCGAGGAGAAAGTCGCCAACTACAGCGAGATCGCCGCGGGCCATTTGAGCGTGGTTGCCAACGCGCCGCGGCCGGCGATGCCAGTGATCGCCCGCTATGCGACCCTATTCCCGCGCGTTCAGATCGAGTTCACGCTCGTGAGCTGGACACTGGCAATGCAACGTTTGCATGAACGCGCCGTCGATGTCGCCATCGTCACCGAGCCGGTGATCGATGAGCAGCTCTATAGCCTGCCGTTGGCGAGGACGCGCTACCACGCCTATGTGCGCCGGGACCATCGATTTGCACGCCGCAAGAAGCTCTCGCTGCGCGACCTCGCGGAGGAGGCGGTGATCGTGCCCGAGGACGGGTCTCTGACGCAGCGCCTGCTGCATCAGAAATGCGGTGAACTCGGCATCACCCTGACACGCCTTGTGAAGACCACCACGTTTCCTGTCGTGAAGGAGGCGGTGCTGCATGGGATCGGCGTCGGCCTGCTGCTTGATGACAGCATGTCGGCATCGAGTGAGCTGATCGGCATTGAGATCGCCGACATGAACGAGACTTACGCGAATTATCTCCTCGCTCCGGTCGACAAGCGCGAGCTGCGCTTCGTGCGAAGTTTCATTGACGTCGCCCGGGAGGTGCTGGATATCGGAAATGAAGTTGAGGGGCGGGACCAGGTGCCGCTCTCACGAAACAGGAAAACAGCAAAATGAATGAAGCGCCGCGTCCGCGCCCGAAGATCGCCGAGACGGTCATTGAGCCGACGGTCAAGCTGCGCGAGAGCACGATCGGCAAGTGCTGCGAGATACTCGGCGATACCTCCGTCGAGTATTCGGAGCTCGGCGATTTCTCCTATCTCGGCCCTGGCTGCATGGTCGGGGATGCCGAGATCGGCCGGTTCTGTGCGATCGCCGCGCAGGTCCGGATCGGCGCACCGAACCATCCGATCGACCGTCCGTCGCTGCACCGTTTCACCTATTGCCCCGAATATTACTCCGAGACGGCCGAGCGTGATCGCGCCTTCTTCGCGGAGCGGCGGGGCGATCGGGTGGTGATCGGCAATGATGTGTGGATCGGCCACGCCGCTATCGTCCTGCCCGGTGTTACGGTAGGGGACGGCGCGGTGCTGGCGGCGGGCGCCGTGGTGACGCGCGATGTGGCGCCTTATACCATCGTCGGCGGCGTGCCGGCCCGCCAGATCCGCGAGCGGTTCAATCGCAAGATCGCGGCGCAGCTTGCACGGATCGCCTGGTGGGATTGGCCGTTCGAGACGATCATGGCGCGCCTCGGCGAATTCCAGTCGACCGACATCGAGGCCTTCTGCGCGCGCTGGGACGATGCTGCGACAGTGTCGTAGCCCGGGTTACGCTGTCGCTCACCCGGGCCACAGAATTCGCGGCCGTATTAGCCCTTCGTCAGGGTGATGTTGACGCCGCGGATCTCGCCCTTGGAGTCGATCTGC
Organism: Bradyrhizobium sp. LeoA1Lang; assembly: GCF_055413685.1. Classification (NCBI taxonomy): domain Bacteria; kingdom Pseudomonadati; phylum Pseudomonadota; class Alphaproteobacteria; order Hyphomicrobiales; family Nitrobacteraceae; genus Bradyrhizobium; species Bradyrhizobium sp. LeoA1Lang. Next base: position 1,818 of record NZ_JBVAPG010000101.1, read on the forward strand.
ACGACCTGCCTGTTGCCGTGGGCGCGCAGGTTCAGCGTGGCGGCGAATCCGGACGCCTCGACGAACACCTCGATCTGGCCACCGCCCGCGGTGCCCTGCAGGTTGCCGAAGATGTTGCGGCTCCTCTCGCTCCAGTTGCCGGAGATGCGCTCACCCTGGCTCGTCACGTCGCTGGAGAGGTCGAACTTGTAGCTGTCGCTGGCGCAATTCAGGCTCTGCTTCAGGCCAAGCCCGGTGGCGTTGACCTTGTAGCTGGCCTTGCACCGGATCCGTTCGGTGGTGCCGTTGGAGAGCGCAACGGTGCCCGAACCGCTCCATGATCCGTCAAAGCCGGCGAATGGTCCCGACGATTGGGCGTTGCCCGTGCCGGCCGACAACATGACCACCGCGCCAATGCCGGCCGCTGTGATCGCGCGACCGAACAAGCCCAAACCAAACCGCTTCATTGTGAGTTTTCCCATCAAAAATCGACGATCTTCTTCAAGATACGCCTCGCCGCATCGAACACTTAGTGTTGATCGCGATCCCACAGGTTCAAACGACCCACCCTGCCTGTCATAGCCGGTGGAATCGAGTGAAACACGCCATTTTTGTTCGACAGAATCAAGAAGCATCTCACTTCATGTCTGTCCATCCGATATCGGCATCTGCGCTGCAACAGTCTGTAGCGAACCGTGATTGGAAAAAACTTCTTGGTTTTTCAACCGATTAGATGGCCCTTTACAGCACCGCAAATTTGGCCGCATTTAGCGGCGCTTGTCCTTTCTTCGTCGCTTTGCTACGCGGCGGCGCAAATCCCAACAAATCCATGCCGGGTTCTGCCGAAACGCAACTTCCGGAACAGGGTTTTTTGCTGTCGGAAATGAAGGAATATGATGCGTAAAGTTCTATTGGCCCTCACGCTGTTGTCGATCCCGCTTTCATCTGACGCCTTCGCCCAGCAGCAATCGCGCAGCGGCACGCCGGAGGAACAGAAGGCCTGCACCCGCGACGTTCAGAAGCACTGCCGCGCGGTGATCGATCAGGGCGATTTCACCATCCTCGCCTGCCTGAAGGAGAACCGCACCAAGATCAGCGCGGCCTGCGACCAGGTATTGAAGAGCCACGGGCAGTAACACCGTATTTTGCACGCAAAAAATTGCCGCAAGAGAGCCTGTGCCCAGTGTGTGATATTGGGCACAGGCGCCGCGCACGTTGCCCATACAGCATTGGTTTTGGTCGCGTATTCCCCTATATGGGGCACGCAATCCACCGCATGCGCGCAACTTCTGGCGCATGCGCCTTAGCCAGGGCGAATGTGGCCGGTTCCTGATGACAAGCGCGAGCGAACTGCGATCCGGGAAGACCCACCGCGACGAGAATTTTCCGGTCGCGTCGTGGATCATTCATCCGCGTCACCGCGCCCTGATCCTTTCCTTCTATAATTTCGTCCGCACCGCCGACGATATCGCCGACCATGCAACGTTGCCGGCGGACGAAAAGCTCCGCTATCTCGACCTGCTCGAGAAGGAGCTCTTGGGCGAAGGCGACACCCAAAAGGAAGCCGTCAACCTGCGCCGGGCACTCGCCGAGCGCGCGATGCCGCCACGCCACGCGCTCGACGTGCTGGTCGCGTTCCGCATGGATGTGACAAAGCTGCGGTACGAGAACTGGGACGAGGTGATTCATTACTGCCGGTACTCGGCGATGCCGGTCGGCCGCTTCATGCTCGATGTCCACGGCGAGAGTACGTCCACCTGGACTGCGTCGGATGCGCTGTGCGCGGGCTTGCAGATCAACAATCACCTGCAGGATTGCGCCAAGGACTACAAGAATCTCAACCGTATCTACCTCCCGCGCGATGCGCTGGCCGCATCCGGCGCCACCGTCGAGATGCTCGGGGAGCCGAAGTCTCCACCGCCGCTGCTGCAATGCCTGCAGGCGCTGGCGGTGCGCACCGAGACGCTGCTTGCCGAAAGCAAATCGCTCGCCGCCGAGGTGAAGGATTTGCGGTTGGGTCTGGAGATATCGGTGATCCAGGCATTCGCCGACAGGATCGTGAACATGCTGAAGGTGCGCGATCCCCTCAGCGAGCGCGTGCATCTCAGTCCGCTCGCAATGCTCGGCTCCAGCCTCGGCGGCGTCGCCGGCGAGTTGGCTCGCCGCGCCGTTGGGCGCCGGCCGGTGTCAAAAACGGCGGCCGGCGCATGAGCGTTGAGACGGCGGCGGCCAACGCAGACTATGGCACCACCGCGTCCGGCAGTTCGTTCTACGCCGCGATGCGGATCCTGCCACGCGCGCAGCGCGATGCGATGTTCCAGATTTACAGCTTTTGCCGCCAGGTCGACGACATCGCCGATTCCGACGGCCCGCGCGCCGAGCGGCTGGCCGCGTTGCAGCAATGGCGCGACGATATCGGTGCGCTGTATCAGGGCAATCCGCCGCCGCGGCTCAAGGACTATGTCGGCTCGGTCAGGTCCTTCGGCCTGAAGCGCGAGGACTTTCTTGCCATCGTCGACGGCATGGAGATGGATGTGCCGCAGGACATCCGCGCGCCCGACATGGCGACGCTCGATCTCTATTGCGACCGCGTGGCGAGCGCCGTCGGCCGGCTCTCGGTGCGGGTGTTCGGCCTGCCCGAGGACGACGGCATCCAGCTCGCGCATCATCTTGGCCGCGCGCTGCAGCTCACGAACATCCTGCGCGACGTCGATGAGGATGCCGGCCTCGGCCGGCTCTATCTGCCGCGCGAGATGCTGTTGCATGCCGGCATTACATCTGACGACCCCCAGCGGGTGATCGCCGAGCGCAACTTGCCGAGAGTGTGCCTGCCGCTGGCTGAGCGCGCGAAAAAACATTTCGAGAAGGCGGATGACATCATGACGCGTAATTCGCGGCGCGCGGTGCGCGCGCCACGGATCATGTCGAAATATTATCGCGCGATCCTCGATCTCCTGATCGCCCGGGGTTTTGCAACCCCACGCGAGCCCGTTCGCGTCGGCAAGATGCAAAAGATCGGCATTCTTCTTCGTTACGCGTTCATCTGACATCTGATGCAAAAGACCGTTCATATCATCGGCGCCGGTATTTCCGGCCTCTCGGCGGCCGTTCGGCTCGCCAAAGCGAACTACACGGTGCACGTCCACGAGGCGACGCAGCAGGCCGGCGGCCGCTGCCGCTCTTATTTCGACGCCGCCACCAATCTCACCATCGACAACGGCAATCACCTGATGCTGTCCGGCAACCGCCATGCGCTGGCCTATGCAAAGTCGATCGGCACCGAGGCCGGGCTGGTCGGGCCGGAACGCGCGAAATTTCCCTTTGTCGATCTTGCAACCGGCAAGCGCTGGGAACTCGATCTTGGCTCTTCCCGCTTGCCGCTCTGGGTGTTCGACGAAGCGCGCCGCGTCCCCGATACGGGCTTACGCGACTACCTCGCGCTGGCGCCACTCGCCTGGGCCGGCACCGACAAGCGGGTCGGCGATACCATCGCATGCAACGGCACGCTGTACGATCGTCTGGTGCAGCCGCTGTTGCTCGCCGCGCTCAATGTCGACCCGCCCGAGGGCTCCGCGGGATTGGCCGGTGCGATCGTACGCGAGACGCTGCTTGCCGGCGGCGAGTCCTGCCGGCCGCTGATTGCGCGCGACGGATTGAGCTCGGTCTTGATCGAACCCGCGGTGAAGCTGCTGCAGGAGAGGGGTTCGAGCGTGCGGTTCAGCCATGAGCTGCGGCAGTTCGGCACGGTGTCCGATCATGTCAGCGAGCTGAAATTCGGCGACGACATGATCGATCTTGCGCCTACTGACGCGGTGGTGCTCGCAGTGCCGCCGCGCGCTGCGGCATCGCTGGTGCCGGGCCTGAAGACGCCGACCAAATTCCGCGCCATCGTGAACGCGCATTTCCGCTTCGATCCGCCGCCCAATGCCGCGCCGATCCTGGGCGTGATCGGTGGCCTCGTCGAATGGTTGTTCGCGTTCCCGCAGCGGCTCTCGGTCACGATCAGCAATGGTGATCGTCTCGTCGACATGCCGCGCGAGGAACTGGCACAGGCGATCTGGCGCGATGTCTGCAAGGCCGCCGGCATTTCCGGCGAATTGCCGCCTTTGCCCGCTTGGCAGATCGTGCGCGAGCGCCGTGCCACATTCGAAGCCACGCCGGAACAGCACGCTCTGCGGCCCGGCGCGGTCACGGCCTACAAAAACCTGTTTCTCGCCGGCGATTGGACTGATACGGGATTGCCGGCAACGATCGAGGGATCGGTGCGGTCCGGTGACCGTGCCGCCGATTTGGTTCTGGCCCGGCACTGATTTGGCCAAGCACTGATCATGCTACGCGAGCCGTAGAAGCGAGCTCAATCGAAGGAGAAATCGAACAAGATGGATGCCGTCAACGATACCGCCGCCGTCGATCCGGTCGCACTGGAGAAGAGCATCTCCACGGCGACCGAGGCGCTGCTCGGCCATCGGCAATCCGACGGACATTGGGTGTTCGAACTCGAGGCCGACAGCACGATCCCGGCGGAATATGTGCTGCTGTGCCACTATCTCGGCGAGCCCGTCGACAGCGTGCTGGAGGCGAAGATCGGCAACTACCTCCGCCGCGTGCAGGGCGCCCATGGCGGCTGGCCATTGGTGCATGACGGTCCGTTCGATATGAGCGCGAGCGTGAAGGCCTATTTCGCGCTGAAGGTGATCGGCGATTCCATCGACGCGCCGCATATGGTGAAAGCGCGCGAAGCGATCCGTTCGCGCGGCGGCGCGGCGGCGAGCAACGTCTTCACCCGCTTCCTGCTGGCGCTGTTTGGCGTCGTGACCTGGCGCGCGACGCCGGTGCTGCCGGTCGAGATCATGCTGCTGCCGATGTGGTCGCCGTTCCACATCGCCAAGATCTCTTACTGGGCGCGCACCACGATGGTGCCGCTGATGGTGTTGGCCGCGCTGAAGCCGCGGGCCAAGAACCCGAAGGGCATCGGCCTCGACGAACTGTTCCTGGAGGATCCCAAGTCGGTCGGCATGCCTCCGAAGGCGCCGCATCAGAGCTGGGGCTGGTTCTTGCTCTTCCGCGGGCTCGACAGCGTGCTGCGCGTGGTCGAGCCGCTGTTTACCAAGAGGCTGCGCCAGCGCGCGATCGATGCCGCGCTCGCCTTCATCGAAGAGCGGTTGAACGGCGAAGACGGCATGGGCGCGATCTATCCGCCGATGGCCAACATCGTGATGATGTATGACGCGCTCGGCAAGGACGAGAACTATCCGCCGCGTGCCGCCACGCGGCGCGGCCTCGAGAAGCTGTTGGTGATCCGCGAGAACGAGGCCTATTGCCAGCCCTGCGTATCGCCGGTGTGGGACACTGCGCTGACGTGCCACGCGCTGCAGGAGGCCGGCGGCGAGGATACTATTGCCAAGGCCAAGCAGGGGCTCGACTGGTTGAAGCCGCGGCAGGTCCTCGATTTCAAGGGCGACTGGGCGGTGAAGGCGCCCAACGTCCGGCCGGGCGGCTGGGCGTTCCAGTACAACAACGACCATTATCCCGATCTCGACGATACCGCCGTGGTGGTCATGTCGATGGACCGGGCGCGTCGCTACAGTGGCACCAAGGAGTATGACGCGGCGATTGACCGGGCCCGCGAATGGATCGAGGGCTTGCAGAGCCGCGACGGCGGCTGGGCCGCCTTCGACGTCAACAACCTCGAATATTACCTCAACAACATTCCGTTCTCCGACCACGGCGCGTTGCTCGATCCGCCGACCGAGGACGTCACCGCGCGCTGCGTCTCGATGCTGGCTCAGCTTGGCGAGACCGAAAAGACCAGCAAAGCGGTCGCCGATGGCGTCGCCTATCTGCGCCGCACCCAGCTTGCCGAAGGTTCCTGGTTTGGCCGCTGGGGGCTGAACTACATCTACGGCACCTGGTCGGTGCTCTGCGCGCTCAACGCCGCCGGCGTCGACCATCAGGACCCGATGATTCGGAAGGCGGTCGACTGGCTGGTGTCGGTCCAGAATCAGGACGGCGGCTGGGGCGAGGACGCCGTCAGCTATCGGCTCGACTATCGGGGCTATGAGGTCGCGCCTTCGACCTCCTCGCAGACGGCATGGGCTTTGCTTGCGCTGATGGCAGCGGGAGAGGTCGAAAACCCCGCAGTTCGAGGGGGGGTGGAGTACCTAAAAAGCACACAGAGCGAAAAAGGACTCTGGGAGGAGCAGCGTTACACGGCTACAGGCTTTCCGCGTGTGTTTTACTTGCGTTATCATGGCTACTCCAAGTTCTTCCCGCTCTGGGCGCTAGCGCGGTATCGGAATTTGCGAAACACGAACAGCAGGGTGGTAGGGGTCGGAATGTGAATCTGGGGGCGGGGGCCGCCGCGACTGTGGGGAAAATGCTGGATCCGCGGCCGGTCTTGATCGTGACGGGATTAGTGCAGGAGGCTCGCATCGCGGCGGGGCCGGGCATGATCGTCATTTGTAGTTCCAGCGATCCGCAGCAACTTCGCGAGCTATTGGCGACACTCGATTCGTCATCGTTCCGCGGCGTGATCTCGTTCGGCGTGGCCGGCGGGCTCGATCCGGCATTGCGATCGGGTGACGTCGTGGTGGCGACGGAGGTGCTTTCCGGCGACACCCGATTCCTGGCCGATATGGCCTTGAACGAGGAGATGGTTGCCGGCGCCACGTTGAGGCGCCGCAAGATCGTCAGGGGTGGGCTCGCCGGGGTTGAGCAGGTGATTGCGGCCAGGGCCTGCAAGGCGGCGCTGCGCTCGGAAACCGGCGCTGCCGCCGTCGACATGGAGAGCCACATTGCCGCTGCCTACGCGGCCAAGGCGGGCATTCCGTTCGCGGCGCTCCGGGTGATCAGCGATCCCGCCCACCGCGCGCTGCCGGAATTGGCGAAGACCGCGGTCAAGCCGAACGGCGACATCGACCTGCGCAAGGTCCTGCGCGGCGTGGCGCGCAATCCGCTGACGCTGCGCTCGCTGGTCTCGACCGGAATCGACTTCAACCGCGCGCTGCGCTCCTTGCGCGGCTGCCGTGGCTTCCTGCTGGGCGGCGAGACCCTCGTCCCCGTGGAGCCGATGATTCGCTCGGCGGCATAATCACTGAGAGCCGTAGCCCGGGTGAAGCGTCAGCGTAACCCGGGACCGCTCGCAAACGCAGATACAGGCATCCCGGGTTGCGCTTCGCTCCACCCGGGCTACGAACAAAACAAAAGGCCCGACCGTCATCGACGGTCGGGCCTTTTGCTTATTCGATTGTTGCTCGCGTCTTACGCGGCAGTTGAGGCTTTCTGTGCGGGCTTCTGCTGGGCGGCGACCGCTTCGTCGCGGCGGATCTCGGAGAGCTTCTTCTGGACCTGCTCCGAGAAGATGTACTGCGCCGGACGCTGCTTCGTGAGATCGATCTCGGGGGCCATCGGACCCTTGGTGCGGATGCCGCGCATGGAGACCCACATGGCCTTCAGCGGGTTGTTGAGCGCCGCGATCGCAGCGGTCGGCTCGTAGCCGCAATGCGCCATGCAGTCGGCGCACTTCTCATACTTGCCGGTGCCGTAGGAATCCCAGTCCGTGGTCTCCATCAGCTCCTTGAAGGTCTTGGCGTAGCCTTCGCCGAGTAGATAGCAGGGCTTCTGCCAGCCGAAGATGTTGCGCGCCGGCATGCCCCAGGGCGTGCACTCGTATTCCTGGTTGCCGGCCAGGAAGTCGAGGAACAGGCCGGAATGCATGAAATTCCACTTCTTGCCCTTGCCGAGCGCAAAGACGTCCCGGAACAGCTTCTTGGTCTTGGTGCGGTTGAGGAAGTGCTCCTGGTCGGGCGCGCGCTCATAGGCGTAGCCCGGCGACATCGAGACGCCGACGCCGAGTTCGGTGGTGAAGTCGAGGAACTTTGCGATTTCCTCCGCCGGATGGCCGTCGAAGATGGTGGCATTGACATTGACGGTGAAGCCGCGCGCCTTGGCCGCCTTGATCGCGGACACCGCGCGGTCGAACACGCCCTTCTGAGACACCGCTTTGTCGTGATGGTCCTTCAGCCCATCGAGATGCACTGAGAAGAACAAATAAGGCGACGGCTCGAACAGATCGAGCTTCTTTTCCAGAAGCAGCGCGTTGGTGCAGAGCGAGACGAACTTCTTGCGCGCTACCAGGCCGCGGACGATCTCGCCGATCTCCTTGTGGATCAGCGGCTCGCCGCCGGGGATCGCTACCATCGGCGCGCCGCACTCGTCGGCCGCGTCCCAGCACTCCTGCGCGGTCATGCGGCGATTGAGGATCGCGTCGGGGTAGTCGATCTTGCCGCAGCCCACGCAGGCGAGATTGCAGCGAAACAGCGGCTCCAGCATCAGCACGAGCGGATAGCGCTTGCGGCCCAGCAGCTTCTGCCTGAGCAGATAGCCGCCGATGCGCAGTTCCTTGAAGAAGGGTATTGCCATTCTTTCTCTCTCGACTCTCACGACCAAGTTTGGGTCAGCCCGCGGTCAGTTCGGCCGGCAGGCGGAATTCGATGTTCTCTTCCCGGCCCGGCAGGACCGACACCTTGACCGGTCCGGTGCGCCGCAACGCCTCGATCACGTCGTCGACCAGCACTTCGGGCGCCGACGCGCCCGCCGTGATGCCGACGGTCTTTGCATTCTTCAGCCATTCTGGGTTGAGTTCGCTGCCATCCGCAATGAGGTAACTGGCGACGCCGGCTTCGGTGCCGATCTCGCGCAACCGATTGGAATTGGAGCTGTTGGCGGCCCCCACCACCAGGATGACATCCACCAATTTGCTCAGGTCCCTTACCGCGGATTGGCGGTTCTGTGTGGCATAGCAGATATCCCGGATGTCAGGGCCTTGAATGTCTGTAAACCGGGCCTGGAGCGCCAGAATAATCTCACGTGTGTCATCTACGCTCAGGGTGGTCTGGGTGATGTAGGCGATCGGCGTATCGGCCGACAGCGTCAGGGCGTTGACATCCTCGACGCTCTGGACCAGCAGCACGGGGCCTGGAACCTGGCCCATGGTTCCCTCGACCTCGGGGTGGCCGGCATGCCCGATCAGGATCAATGACCGGCCCTTCGACATATAGCGCTTGCCCTGATTGTGGACCTTGGTGACCAGCGGGCAGGTGGCATTGAGCACCGGCAGGCCGCGTGCGGCGGCCTCTTCCTCGACGCTGCGCGCCACGCCATGGGCGCTGAACACGGTCACCGCGTTCGCCGGAACCTCGGAAAGGTCCTCGACGAAGATCGCGCCCTTGTTCTTCAGGCTTTCGACGACGTATTTGTTATGCACGATCTCATGTCGGACATAGACCGGCGGCCCGTATTTCTCGAGCGCGCGCTCGACGATCTCGATGGCGCGCACCACGCCCGCGCAAAACCCCCGCGGCTGCGCTAGAAAAACCTCCATAGGACGCCCGTTAAGCAAATTGCACCAATCTGATCCGAAAACCCGCGCGGCCGGACATCCTGCAGCCGGCAGGTCCTGCTGCAATATCCGCACCACCAGTTCCTGCACTTAAGCCCACCCCCAAGCGCACGGAAGAAGAGCGCTTTGTGTCAAAAAATGAGCGTCTAGGAAAGCCGGATTACGGAATGGTTATCACTCGGGTCGCCGGTTTAAGGTATTAAAATACCTAAAACTGCGGCATTAATGCCCACCCCATCTCACTTGTTCGTCACTTTATTGCCCGCTGGGGCGGGATATACCGCGCCCAACGCCGTTCCGGCCCGTTTCGACGCTTCTTCGTGAACCAGCGGTCGGGCGGTCAAAACAACATTAGATCGGCCCTGGGAACTCCGCTAGATAGCGGGCGTTTTCGGCGTGCTTCCTGTGATCAGAAAGAAATGAAGTGCTGACACGTATTGTTGTCTCGATTGTTAAGGCGTGCACGCGGTTTGCCATCCCTGTCGTCGTCCTCTCGCTGATATCAGCGGTCGCGGCGGGCTATTACGCGGCGCGCAACTTCACCATCAATACCGACATCAATACGCTGATCTCGCCCAACCTGGACTGGCGCCAGCGCGACATCCAGTTCGAGCAAGCCTTCGACCGCGAGCGCCTGATTCTTGCCGTCGTGGAGGCGCCGACGCCGGAGCTCACGGGCCTTGCCGCCAAGGCGCTGGCCGAGAAGCTCACCGGTGACACCGAGCATTTCGAATCGGTCACGCCGCTCGGCTCCGGCGAATTCTTCGAGAAGAACGGGCTTCTGTTCCTGCCGACCGAGGAGGTCGCCCAGGTTACCGGCGAGCTCGAATCCGCCGCACCCCTGATCGAGATCATGGCCGGCGATCCCTCGATCCGCGGCCTCACCGGTGCGCTGGAGACGGGTCTTGCCGGCATCAAGCGCGGGCAGGCCAAGCTCGAGAACGCCGCTCGGCCCTTCAACCTGATCTCGCAGACGGTCGAGGATGTCCTCAGCAACAAGGGCAATCCGACCTTCTCCTGGCGCGAGCTCACCAGCGACAAGCCGCTGACCGATTCGGACAAGCGCGCCTTCATCGAATTCAAGCCGGTGCTCGACTATCAGGCGCTGGAGCCCGGTAAGGCGGCCACCGATGCGATCCGGCAGGCGGCCGCAGACCTGAAATTCGCAAGCGAATATGGCGCGCGCGTCCGCCTCACCGGACCGGTGCCGATCGCCAACGAGGAATATGCCACCGTCCAGGACGGCGCCGTCGTCAACGGCATCGGCACTGTGCTGATCGTGCTGGTGATCCTGTGGCTCGCGCTGCATTCGGCCAAGATCATCTTCGCCGTGTTCCTGAACCTGTTCATCGGGCTTGCGATCACCACCGCCGTCGGGTTGATGATGGTCGGCTCGCTCAATTTGTTGTCGATCGCCTTTGCCGTGCTGTTCGTAGGCTTAGGCGTCGATTTCGGTATCCAGTTCAGCGTCCGCTACCGTTCCGAACGCTTCAAGAACGACAACCTGACGCTGGCGCTGGAGAATGCGGCACGCCGCTCGGCGGTGCCGCTCTCGCTTGCGGCGATGGCGACCGCCGCGGGCTTCCTGTGCTTCCTGCCGACCGACTACAAGGGCATTTCCGAGCTCGGCAAGATCGCCGGCGCCGGCATGCTGATCGCGTTCCTCACCAGCATCACCACGCTGCCGGCGCTCCTGGACCTGCTCAATCCGCCCGGCGAGAAGGAGCCGGTCGGATACGCGTTCCTCGCGCCCGTCGACCACTTCCTGGAGAAGCATCGCGTCGCGATCATCATCAGCACACTCGCGCTCGTGATCGCCGGCCTGCCGCTGCTCTACTACATGAAGTTCGACTTCAACCCGATCAACCTGCGCAACTCGCAGGTCGAATCGATCGCGACGTTCCTCGATTTGAGGCGCGACCCGAACACCGGCGCCAATGCGATCAACGTGATGACGCATTCGGAAGCCGACGCCAGGAAGATCGAGGAGAGGCTGGAAAAGCTGCCGGAAGTGTTGAGCGTCCGCTCGCTCGACAGCTTCGTGCCGACCGATCAGCCGGCCAAGCTGAAGCTGATCGCGCAGGCGGCGAAGATGCTCAACCCGGCGCTCAATCCGGATTCGATCGATGCGCCGCCGACCGACCAGGAGAATGTCGAGTCCCTGAAGAGCTCGGCCGACAACCTCCGCAAGACCGCCGGCGACATCAAGAATGCGGGCGCGGTGGCTGCACGCCGGCTTGCGGATGCGCTGACCAAGCTGGCCGATTCGAATCAGGCGACGCGCGACAAGGCGCAGAACGTCTTCGTTTCGCCACTCAAGGTGGTGCTCGACCAGCTCAGGGACATGCTGCAGGCCCAGACCGTCACTTTGAAGTCGCTGCCGGAGGAGCTGGTACGTGAATGGAAGGCCAAGGACGGGCTGATACGGGTCGAGGTCCTGCCGAAGGGTGATCCGAACGACAATGACACGCTGCGCAAGTTCGCGGCCGCCGTGCTCGCGGCCGAGCCGACGGCGATCGGCGGCCCGGTCTCGATCCTGAAGTCCGGCGATACCGTGGTGAAGGCGTTCATCCACGCCGGCATCTGGTCGCTGATCGTGATCAGCCTGCTGCTCTGGCTGACGCTGCGGCGTATCGCCGACGTGCTGATGACGATCGTGCCGCTTCTGGTCGCGGGCGCCGTGACGCTGGAAATCTGCGTGCTGATCGGGCTGCCGCTCAACTTCGCCAATATCGTCGCGCTGCCGCTGTTGCTCGGCGTCGGCGTCGCCTTCAAGATCTACTACGTCACTGCCTGGCGTCAGGGCAGAACGAATCTGCTGCAATCGAGCCTGACGCGGGCAATCTTTTTCAGCGCGCTGACCACGGCAACCGCGTTCGGCAGCCTGTGGCTTTCAAGTCATCCAGGAACCGCGAGCATGGGTAAATTGCTCGCGCTCTCGCTGGTCACGACTCTCGCCGCGGTGCTGCTCTTCCAGCCGGCATTAATGGGTAAACCGCGCGACGTCCGGAAGGACGCAGATATCGCCGACGACGTCACCTGATGGGGCGGCGGCTGGGGCGGCTGCTGCCTGCTTCTGGCCCGTCTGCTGTTTGGACGACGCGGCCGGCGCGGTGGCGGGAGCCGAGCTTACCGAGCCCGTGGTCTTGGGCGGCGTCTGAGCGGCTGACTGCGCTGCCCCTTTGGGTGCGGGTGCGGCGCCCTTGGCCATGCTGTTGGCAGGGGGCGTGCTGTTGGCGGCGCTGGAGGCAATCGGAGGCCCAACGCGGGTCCAGGTCTCGCCGCCGCAGAGAAAGCCCAGCACGCAGCCTTGAATCTCGAGCTTGTCAGAACCAATTGGCTTGATCGTAGAGCTGTAGAGCTGACCGTCCTTGGCATTATAGACTTGGCCCTCCCACGCATCCGTGCCCGCCTTCTTCTTCATGTCGATCAGGATCGGCATGCCGAGCGTGGGCCGGCTTTGCTTCGCGGCGTCCGGATTCTGCGTATCCTTGCCGCCGGGGGTCTTCTCCCAGGCGACTGCGCCCCAGAGGCTGCCGTTGCATTGTGCGACCCGGATATGGGCGACACCGTCAGCCACGCGCCAGTCGCCGGTCGGATCCGCGGCCAGCGCTGGGACCATTGTGCTCGCCAAAACAAATCCCGAGTATGCTATGGTGCGCGCGAGCTTGGGTGGGCAGTGCAACATGGTCTTACCTGTGCTTAAGTGTACAAGGGCCAAAGCTTGGGGGCAAAACGCCGCATTCGGCGTTTTGAGTTGACGAAATGACCATCAACCGACGTATGTAGCCGATGCTAAGCTCAAATCTAGACGTTTCCGAGATGTTTGTGGAGCGCCAGGCGCAGCGCAGTTCCCTGCACGCGCGCTACTTGAACGAGCAGCTCGTGCGCGTGCTCAAAACCATCGGCTATGACGTCGGCTTTCAAAAAGGGCAAGGCCAATATCTCTTCGATCGTGAGGGGGCACGGTATCTCGACCTACTCAGCGGATTTGGCGTTTTTGCGATCGGCCGCAACCACCCGGCGCTGCGCCAGGCCTTGAAGAGCGTGCTGGATGCCGATCTGCCCAACCTCGTGCAGCTCGATGTGTCCACGCTCGCCGGCATCCTGGCCGAGCGCCTCCTCGAATATGTGCCATATCTGGACAAGGTATTCTTTTCCAATTCGGGCGCCGAGACGGTAGAAGCCGCCATCAAGTTCGCGCGTGGCGCGACCGGGCGGCCCGGCATCGTGTCCTGCTCGCATTCGTTTCACGGATTGTCCTATGGCGCGCTGTCGCTGATGGACGATGCGAACTTCCGCTCCGGCTTCGAGCCGCTATTGCCCGGCTGCACCCAGATTCCGTTCAACGATCTTGCCGCGCTCGAGCAGGCGCTGTCGTCGCGCCAGGTCGCGGCCTTCATCGTCGAACCGATCCAGGGCAAGGGCGTCAACATGCCCTCGGACGAATTCCTGCCCGGTGCTGCGGCGTTGTGCCGGAAATATGGCACGCTGTTCGTCGCCGACGAGATTCAGACCGGCATCGGCCGCACCGGCAAATTCCTCGCCGTCGAGCACTGGAATGTCGAGCCCGACATGGTGCTGCTGGCGAAAGCGCTGTCCGGCGGTCATGTCCCGGTCGGCGCGCTGCTGACGCGCAAGAGCATCTTCGACAAGATCTTCAACCAGATGGATCGCGCCGTCGTGCACGGCTCGACATTCTCGAAGAACGATCTGGCGATGGCCGCCGGCATCGCAACGCTCGACGTCATCAAGGCCGAGAAGCTGGTTGAGCTGGCCGCCAAGCGCGGCGCCGAGCTCCGCCTCGCGCTGACGCGCATGGTGCCAGGCTACGAGCTGATGAAGGAAGTCCGCGGCAAGGGATTGATGATCGGCATCGAGTTCGGCCCGCCGAAGTCGCTGCGCCTGCGCGCATCCTGGAACGTGCTGGAGACCGCGAACAAAGGCCTGTTCTGCCAGCTCATCACCGTGCCGCTGTTCAAGGACCACAAGATCCTGACCCAGGTCGCCGGCCACGGCCTCCACACCATCAAGCTCCTGCCGCCGCTCGTCCTCACCGAGGACGACTGCACCTGGATCGAAAAGGCTTTCGACACCGTGATCGCCGGCAGCCACAAGGTCCCCGGCGCGATCTGGTCGCTCGGCAAGACGCTGGTCGACAACGCGGTGCGCAAGTCGGCCTGATTAATTCTGCGGCTTCCTTAGCCCGGATGAAGCGAAGCGTAATCCGGGATCATGGTCGTTCGCGAACCGGTTCTCGGATTACGCTGCGCTCCATCCGGGCTACAATGCTAAATCACTCTGTCAACGACCTGGGAGCAGATGAAATGCACATTGCAGGCGGTTGTCATTGCGGAGCCATCCGCTACGAGGTTGAAGGCGAAGCCCTTACGCACGCGCTCTGCCACTGCACGGATTGCCGACGTCACGCTGGCGCGCCGATGGTCGCCTGGACGATGTATCCCGCCGCTGCCGTCAAGGTGACCCAAGGGCAGCCCAAGGTCTACGAATCATCCGAGCACGGCCGCCGGCATTTTTGCGCGAATTGCGGCACCGGTCTTTTTTACGTCAATGAGCAGATGCTGCCCGGGATCATTGATATCCAGAGCGGAACCTATGATGATCCTGACGTCGTTCCGCCAATGATCCATGTCCAGGTCGCCGAGCGGATCCAATGGATGGAACGCGCGCACGAGCTGCCCGTATTCGACCGATATCCGCCGCAGCAATAGCAGCACCACGAGGATCCCGTAGCCCGGATGAGCGAAGCGCAATCCGGGAACAATGTCGCAAGCGGCGGCAAACCCCGGATTACGCTTCGCTCCATCCGGGCTACGAAGCTGGAGTCCGCATCGCCGTCTCGAACTTCTCGCCGAACTCGGCAAGCTCGTCGGCGGCGAGGTCGCTGACGGCCCAGAAGTTCAGGCCGTGATCGCTCCAGTGGCGGATGTTGAAGCCCTGCCGCTGGCTCGTCCTGGCGCCGTGGCGCTCGGTGTCTGATGTCTGCGCGACGAACAGGTTGATGACGTGCTGGCGCCTTCGATAGACCACGGCGCCGATCGGGCGGGCGTCGACATAGTCGAGGCGTCCGCCGATCAGGGTGAAGCCCAGGGCGGTGAGGTCGATCACGGGCGGGGCGACATCGAGCCTGCCGTTGAACCACGGCTTGACCGTGTGCTGGTCGGTGGAAAGCACGTCGGTGAGATGGCCGGCCTGCAGCGAGCGCAGGTGCGCCGAGACCAGTTCCGACTGGACGCGTGTGTCATCGTCATTGCGCAGGATGACGGCGACGAGCCCGGTCGCAGCCATCGCGGAGACCGCCGATCCCAGCGCGAAGCCGCGCAGCACCGCGCGGCGGCTTGGCGCGGCCTTCGGCTGCGGCAGCGCGGCCTCGATGCGCCGTCGCAGCTCGGGCGGCGCAGTGTAGCTTGCACCCTTTTCCGCGATCATGCGGCTCATCGCGCGATAGTCTTTCGCCAGCTCCGTGCAGCGCGGGCAGCCTGCGATGTGGTCCTCGACCTCGCGCGCATGTCCCGCGTCGAGCTCGCCGTCGATCAGCGCCTGAAGCAGCACCTCGGCTTCCTCGCAGGTCATTTTGCTTGCTCCTGTTCCGCGAGCCACGCCGAGCGCAGCATCGCGCGGGCGCGGGCAAGTCGCGACATCACGGTGCCGACGGGGACGGCCGCAACATCGGCGATCTCGCGGTACGAAAGGTTCTGGATTTCCCGGAGCACGAAGGTCTCGCGAAACGGTTCGGCAAGCGCCGCGATCAGCCGGCGAATTGCCGCGGAATCCTTCTCGCGCAGCATCTGCGTCTCCGGCGTCTCCTGCGCCTCATGCCAGAGCGGGGTTGCCTCCGCACTGTCGGCGACATCCTCGATCGCGCCGGTCTTAATGCCCGCGCGGCGCGCATATTCGGCACGGCAGACGTTGCGCAGGATCGCGAACAGCCATGGTTTCATCGCCGGTCCGCGATAGCTGTCGAAATGCTTGTAGGCGCGCAGGAAACATTCCTGCACCGCATCCTCGGCATCGCTGGCGTCCCGCAGGAGATAGCGTGCCAGTGTATAGGCATCGTCGAGATAAGGCAGGGCGGCCTCGCGAAAGCGCCGCGCCTTCTCGGGATTGTCCTCCGACGCTTTCATCGCCTCATGCCCGGTTTGTGCGGCGAATGTCTTGGCCCGGCCGGCGTCGATCCGCCGGCCGGGCAGGGTTGCGCTGGCAGAGATTGTCAACTTACTCGACCATGATCATGCCTGTCATGTGCGGGTGCAGCGAACAAAAATATTTGTACTCGCCGGCCTCCGTGAAGGTGAATGAAAAGCTGCCGTCGGTGTCCATGGGTTTCGACCTGAATTTTCCTGCGCACACCACCGTGTGCGGAATGTCGTCGCGATTGGTCCAGGTGACGGTCGTGCCGACCTTCACGTCGAGCTGCGCGGGCTGGAAAACGAAATTGTCGATATGCACTTCCATATCGGCGGCACGCGCAGCGCTGGCGGGGAGCAGCATGGCCGCGGCGACGGCGATGCCGAAGTCACGGCGATTGATGGTGCTCATGAACCTGTCCCTCTTCAGCCCTGCAGCGGCGTGTCGATGATGGCGAGGCGCTCCTGCCCCTGCTTGAAGTTGACGCTGGCGATGCCGAGCACGCTGCGCAGCTTGGCATCCTCGACCTTCATCGGGCCCGGTGAGGGCGCAGTGCCAGGCGCCGGCTGCGGAAAGGCGGTCGAGCGCGCGGTGTGGAAGGTGACGTTGCCTTCGACCTTCTGCATTACCTGGTGAATGTGCCCGTTCAGCACGGTCACCGAGCCGAAACCCTTCACATATTCCAGTGCGCGTGCGCCGTCCTCGGTACCCCAGCCCCAGGTCGGATAGACGGTCCATAGCGGGATGTGGGCGAACAGCACGATCGGGGTCGATTTCGAGCGGCCCTTCAGATCGTCCTCGAGCCATTCGAGCTGCTCGGCGCCGAGATTGCCCAGGCCTCCGGCCTTGAGGTCGACGACGTTGACGAGGCCGACGAAGTGCACGCCGCCGGCGTCGAACGAATACCAGCCGGCGCCCCTGGTGCCGCGGCCGTAGCGCTCCTTGTAGAGCTTGACTTCCTCGTCGATCAGATCGTGCTCGCCCGGCACGTAATGCACGTCGAGCTTGGCCTGCGAGATGACGCGCTCGGCATTGTCGAACTCGGCGGCCTTCGACAGATGCGTGATATCGCCGGTGTGGATCATGAAGGAGGGTTTCGCGGGCATGGCGTTGATCTTGCCGATCGCTTCTTCCAGCGTGCCAAGCGCGTTCGGATTGGCGGCCTTGTCGAAGCCGACATGGCTGTCGCTGATCTGCAGGAAGGTCATGCCAGAGGCCTCGGCCGCTTGCGCCGAGCCGACCGTGCCGAGCGAGCGCGGCACGCCGCCCGCCACTGTCCAGAGCACGCCGGTGCCCGCCCAGGTCATGCACTCCAGCACCCGGCGGCGGCTGACGCCGCGCTCTTCATCCCTGTGGTCGTGATCGAACTCGCTCATCGCAGTTCTCCATGCGCCCGTGATTGGGCCAGCGGAGACGTGATCGGGCGAGGGGAGGGGTTATTCCTGGCGGCGAAGCTCCATTGGCGCGAGGCGATGACGATTTCGTGAGGTGCTGCAAATCTCCGGCCGTCAGGCCGCTGCGACCCAGCCTCGGAACGTGAATCCGGCGTAGAACAGGGCGACGTCGGAAAAGCCCGCTTCCGCGAGGAGTGCTTCGTCCTCTTCGGCGGACAGAACGGGCAGCCGCTGCGCCATGGAAGCGGCAGAGGCCGCCACCTGCGCGGGATCGGCTCCCGTGCCGTTCGCGAACATGATGGACCGCGTCAGCCAGCGTTCGAGCGCGCCGTCCCGCGGCCGGCTGTGATGCGCCACGACGAGCGCTGCGCCCGGCTTGAGCCGTTGCCGCATCTCGCGCAGCGTGCGCAGGCGCTCCGGCTTCGAAAGGAAATGCAGCGTCAACAGGCAGGTCGCGCCATCGTAGGGGCCGGCAGGTGCGTCTTCGATGAAACCTTGCACCAGCCGGACCCTCGAGGCGAGCGGCCCCAGGACGTCGCGCGCGAGATCGAGCATCTCTGCCGAGGGATCTATCCCCGTGAAGCCCCAGCGCGGCCTTGCCTCGGCGAACGCCTTCAGCTCCAGACCGCCGCCGGCACCGAGGACGAGGATATCAGCCGCTTCCGGCGCGCGTTCGGCGAGCAGCAGCGCCGCCATGCGCTGAAGATCGGCGAAGCCCGGCACCTTGCGCGGCGTATCCTCGGCGTAGCGGGCGACTGCTGCGGGATCGCTGAAGTGGCGCAAGATCTCGGAAACCGGCGCGACAGCGGTGGACGCGTCATTCTTCATGCGCGCTCTCCAGGGTGACGCGTTTCATGGCTCGATCGAAATCCCGGTCTGCGTCATCAGATGACGCGCGAGCGCGTGCTGATGGGGAGGAAAGTCGTGGGCCGGCACGCTCGGCCGCGACGAGAAGCGCGCGTACCAATCGGAGAGCCGGGAGCAATCGGACGGGATCGGCACGTCGTAGAAGCCGTCGGCGAAACGAAGCGTCGCCATCGCCACGCAATCGGCGATGGTCACTGCATCGCCGGCCAGGAATCCGGCATCGCCGATCATCTGCTCGGCGAGCCGCAGTTTCTGGAAATAGCTGGGAGCGCAGATCTCGGCGATGTCGCGGCTTTCGCGATCGATGCCGCGGCTCAGATGGCTGCCGTGCCGGGCCCACAGGGCGAAGGACGAAAGCGCGTCGTCGAAGACGGTGACGAGCTCCCGCGTGCGCGCCCGGTCCGCCGGCGTCCTGCCGCGCATGTCTGGGCCGGGACGGGTGTCCTCGAGATATTCGAGGATCGCCAGCGACTGCCCGACCACCGTCCCGTCGTCGTCTACGACGATCGGCAACGAACCGGCGGGCGTGAGACCTTTGAGGAAGGCCGGCGGCCAATTCGTCTTGTCGATCGGCGGATCCAAACGGATCAGTTCGATATCCGTGAGGCCCTTTTCGGCGACGTAGATGGTCAACCGCTGCGGATAGGGGCCGAAGGGGAAGTTGTAGAGTTTCATGAGTCCGATCGTCGGTGGCGGCGCAGCGCGCCCGGCTGCGCGACCATATAACGCCTCTTCGCATATTTCGCAACTTCAATTGTTGCGTGATGGCGTTCGGCGTTCGTCTAGATGGCTGCCATCCTGGCGCCCCGTTCCTCCCCGACGGTGACCGAAACCAAGTCGTGTCGCCGCGCGTTCGTCCCGCGCGCAAGAGGAGAAGCCCGTCATGTCAAGACCAGCAATCGCGTTTGTGTTGGCTCTGGCCGCGACCGCGGCCAACGCGCAAGATACTAAGTCTGGACAATCGCACACGCCGGCCGTTGCCGGCGCGAATGGAACACGGCCGTTCCTATTTGATGGACGAATGCGAGGTGATGGCGTCCGCCAGGGAGCGCTCGCCGACGATCATCACCCCAACGCTGGCGCCATCGTCGTGCCACCGAAAGCAAGCCAGCCTGGGCACGAACGATGAGTCCGCGCACCCGCGGTGCTGCAGTGAGCCGGCGTCATCGTTCCGATCGCGCGAATTCCCGCAGCGCCTGCAACAGCATTGGCGGCGCTTCCTGCGCCACGCAATGACCGATGCCCTCGAAATTCCACGCGCTGACATCGGGAATGAGCGAGACGGCCCGTGATGCCATCTCCTTGTAGATCGGCCAGGACTTTTCGGCCGTGGCCACGCGCACGGGGCAATCGATTTCACTGAGCCAGCCGAAAGGATTGCCGCGCACATCTCCGGCGTAGACCTGCTCCATGGCCTCGAAGATCGGGCGCAGGATCGCCGACTCGATTTGGGGCGTGCAACGGAGCCGTACCCTTCCGTTCTCCAGGGGCGCGAAGCCATGTCGGATATAAGCCCAGAGCGAAGTCTCAGACCAATCTGCAAATGCCGGCGCGGCGCTATAACGTGTGAACACCGCGTCAAAACTGTCGAACTCGGCCTGCCGGCGCAGGACGCCTTGAACGGTGGAGGTTGCCCATTCGCTCAATCCTGTCACCCCATCGCGCGCGGCGCGCGGATCCATGACGGTCGGCTCCATCACGAACAGGCGTGCGAAGCGTCCCGGCAGCTGTTTTGCAGCGAGCAGCAAGTCGGTGGCGCCTGCGCTGTGGCCGATCCCGTAGATGTCGTGCAGATCAAGCTCTTCGATGACCGCGCACACGTCCTGCGCATAGTCCTGAAAGTGATAGCAGTTCGCCGCGGGCTTGTGGCTGTCGCCGTGGCCGCGGCGATCGAGCGCATACACCGTGTAGTCGGATGCAAGATCGCGCGCGACGTCATCCCAGACGTTGGCCACGAAACCAGTGCCGTGAAGCAGGAGCGCAGGCGGCCGGTGCGAGCCTTCCTCGCCCCATTGCACCAGCGCAATGCGCGCATCTGCAGACCCGATCGAGAGGTGACGCTCACTGACCATGCATTCTACCGACGCGAATCTTCCAATGTCATCGCCGCAGCAACGTAGCCCGCATGGAGCGTAGCGCAATCCGGGGTTGCCGCCACGTGCGAATTGCTCCCGGATTACGCTGCGCTTCATCCGGGCTACGGGCTTTGTTACTTGGCGTCCTCCAAAATCATCGCAGCAGCCTTCTCCGCGATCATCGCGGTCGGTGTGTTGGTATTGCCCGACGTGATCGTCGGCATCACGGACGCATCGGCGACGCGGAGGCCGGCGATGCCGTAGAAGCGCAGGCGTTCGTCGACCACGGCCATCGGGTCGTTGGCCGTGCCCATCTTGGCGGTGCCGACGGGGTGGAAGATCGTGGTGCCGATATCGCCGGCGGCCTTGGCGAGCGATGCATCGTCATCGCCGACGGAAGGGCCGGGCAGATATTCTTCTGGCCGGTATTGCGCGAGCGTTTTCTGCTTCATCAGGCGCCGCGTTGTGCGGATCGCATCGGCGGCGACCTGGCGGTCCTCGTCGGTCGAGAGATAATTCGGCGCGATCGACGGTTTCTCGTCCGGCTGCCTGGAGCGGATGCGCACGGTGCCGCGCGAGGTCGGTTGCAGATTGCAGGCGCTCACCGTGATCGCGGGGAAGCGGTGCAGGGGATCGCCGAACTTGTCGAGCGACAGCGGCTGCACGTGGAACTGGATGTTGGCGCGCTCGCGGCGCGGATCCGAGCGCGTGAAGATGCCGAGTTGCGACGGCGCCATGGTCAGGGGACCGCGGCGGCGCAGCGCGTAGTCGAGGCCCATCAGGCCGCGGCGGACCAGCGAGTAATAGGTTTCGTTCAGCGTGCGCACGCCAGTGACCTTGTAGATCGCGCGCTGTTGCAGATGGTCCTGCAGGTTGCGCCCGACGCCCTGCCTGTCGAGCACGACGTCAATGCCGAGCGGAGCGAGCCGGTCGGCGGGCCCGATGCCGGAGCGCTGCAGCACCTGCACCGATCCGATCGCGCCGGCAGTCAGGATCACTTCGCCCTTGGTGCGGGCCTCGATGGTCTCATTGCCGCGGATGAAGCGCACGCCGACGGCGCGGCCCTGCTCGACGATCAGCCGATCGACCAGCACGTTCTTTTCCAATCGCAGGTTCGGCCGGTGCAGTGCGGGCTTCAGGAAGCCGCGCGCGGAAGACCAGCGGCGGCCGCGCTTCTGGTTGACGTGGAAATAGCTCACGCCTTCATTGTCGCCGGTGTTGAAATCGGGAATGCGCTTGATGCCCATCTCCTCGGCGGCATCGCCGACGGCGTCCAGCACTTTCCAGGACAGCCGCGGCGCCTCGATGCGCCAGCCGCCGCCCGTGCCATGGTCCTCGCTCGGCCCGAGGAAATGATCCTCGAGCCCACGGAACACCGGCCGCACATCGTCATAGCCCCAGCCGGTGAGGCCGAGCTGGCGCCAGTGATCGTAATCGGCGGCCTGTCCGCGCATCGAGATCATGGCGTTGATCGCTGAGCAGCCGCCGATCACCTTGCCGCGGGGATAGGCCAGCGCGCGGCCGTTGAGGCCGGGCTCCGCCTCGGTCTTGAACATCCAGTCGGAACGCGGATTGCCGATCGCGAAGAGATAGCCGACCGGGATGTGAAACCAGATCCAGTTATCGTCGCCGCCGGCTTCCAGCACCAGCACGCGCTTGCTCGGATCGGCCGAGAGCCGGTTGGCCATGATGCAGCCAGCCGTGCCGGCGCCCACGACGATATAGTCGAAATCACCCTCGAGCTTTCCAGGCATTCTCTTGCTTTCCACCCGTCCGCGTCAGCGTTGCCCGAAAATGTTCCAGGCGTCCGTGCGATTTTCTGCTGTCCTAGAGCATGATCCGGAAAAGTGGAAACCGGTTTTCCGAGAAGATCATGCTCAAACAAATAGTCAGAGGTGGGTGGGCGGGACAAGTCCGCCATGACGGCTGGGCATGGGCAGCCAGCCGCGCCTGTTGGGTGGACCGCAGCTTGCATGGTAGAAAGATCACGGACGTTTGAATCACAGATCTGAGAAGTGCCATGCCCATCGTCAACCGCGTCGCCGACCTGCAGCCCGCCATCCAGGCCTGGCGGCGGGATATCCATGAACATCCCGAGCTGATGTACGACACCCACCGCACTGCAGCATTCGTTGCCGAGCGGCTGCGCGAGTTCGGCTGCGACGAGGTCGCCACGGGGCTCGGCCGCACCGGCGTGGTCGGCGTCATCAAGGGCAAGAAACCCGCTGGCAATGGCGAGATCAGGGTGATCGGGCTGCGCGCCGACATGGATGCGCTGCCGATCGAGGAGGAGACCAATCTGCCCTACGCCTCCAAGACATCAGGCAAGATGCACGCCTGCGGCCATGACGGGCACACCGCGATGCTGCTGGGCGCCGCCCGCTACCTTGCCGAGACTCGCAATTTTGCCGGCAATGCAGTTGTGATCTTCCAGCCGGCCGAGGAGGGCGGCGCGGGCGCTGCCGCGATGATCAAGGACGGGCTGATGGAGCGGTTCGGCATCGAGCAGGTCTATGGCATGCATAACGGCCCTGGGATCCCCGTCGGCTCGTTTGCCATCCGGACCGGCCCGATCATGGCGGCAACTGACGCGATCGACATCAGGATCGAAGGCCACGGCGGCCACGCCGCGCGGCCGCACAAATGCATCGACAGCGTGCTGGTCGGCTCGCAATTGATCACGGCGCTGCAGTCGATCGTCTCGCGCACCGTCGATCCCTTGGATTCGGCCGTCATTTCGATCTGCGAATTCCACGCCGGCAATGCGCGGAACGTGATCCCGCAGACCGCGGAGCTGCGCGGCACGGTGCGCACACTGACGCCGGAGGTGCGGGCGCTGGTCGAGAAACGCATCCATGAGGTGGCCGCTGGCGTCGCGCAGATGACCGGCGCCAGGATCGACCTCACTTACGAGCGCGGCTACCCCGTCACCGTCAACCATCGCTCGCAGACCGAGTTCGCGACCAGGATCGCCAAGGAAATCGCCGGCGAGAATAACGTCCACGAAATGCCGCCGATGATGGGCGCGGAAGATTTCGCCTACATGCTGGAAGCGCGCCCCGGCGCCTTCATCTTCTGCGGCAACGGCGACAGCGCCGGCCTGCATCACCCCGCCTACAATTTCAACGACGAGGCGATCGTCTACGGCACGTCCTACTGGATCAAGCTGGTGGAGAACACGCTGGCGGCGTGACTGCAGCCGTGGGCAAAGTTGGTCCCCTATAAGTTGGTCCCCTAATCGGGGCAAAGTTGGTCCCCTACCTGAAACACGTGAAGCCCCGCCAGCAATGGCGGGGCTTTTCATTCGGATGTCGCAGGTCGAGGACCAGCATCGATCGATCGGACCTATGTCCGCTTTACCTCGACGAGCCGGCTTCCAGGATGGACGACGGGATCTTCAGTTACGGGGCCAGAAGCGGACCTGCCGTAGATGGCCGCTACAAACCTAATCGGCGACCGCTGCTTCCTGAAAGTCCCCTTGCCTTTCGCCGCTGTCAGAGCGACGGGATATTCGGTACCGGCCAGGCGATACGCCGTGATGTCGATGGAATAACTTCGAAAACGCCGCCGCTGTCTCGTAGCCGACCCGGCTGGCAATCCGCGCAATGGGCTCATCGCTGGTTTCCAGCAGGAACGCTGCTTCCGCCATCCGGCGTTCGATCACATAACGGTGCATGGACTGGCCGACGAGCTTGGTAAAGCGCGCCGAAAATGCCGAGCGTCCGAGCCCCACGCGGCGGCCAAGGTCGCTCAGCGTCCAGGGCCGCTCCGGGTTTTCGTGAATCAGCTTGAGTGCCGGCCCGATATGCGGGTCGGATATGGCCCCGAGCCAGCCGCCTTGTCCGGGGCTGAGAGACGCGATCCAGCTTCGGAGCACCTCGACAAAGAGCACCTCCGTCAGTCGTGAAAGCGCGACGCGTTGGCCAGGACGTTCGAGCGCGGACTCGCTGACCATCCGGCGCAGGATTGCTTCAAGCCAACCCCGGTCCGCCGCCGGCTTCAGCAAGAGCACGGGCGGAAGCAACTCCAGCACGCTGCCAAACAGCGGCCGTGACGCCGTGAAATGGCCGCAGATCAAGCTCGAGAGCGGCTTTGCACCGCTGCCGTGACGAATGACGCCAAGACGTGGCGACGATCGATCGATACCCATGATCCGCAAAGGCTTGGCCCGGCGATCCGAATAAAACACATGGGGCTCTCCGCGCGTGATGACGACAAGATCGCCCTCGGTCATCTGGATTTCGTGTCCCTGTCCGAGCGCGAGGGTCGCTGAGCCCTGGCTGAGATAATGAAACAGAGCGTAGGGGCGCGCCGGCAACTCAAGATGCCAGGGATGGCCGAGCTCGAAGTGAAAGAGCAGCGTCCCGCCGAGACGAACGCGATCGAGCACTTGGGCGAGTATATCCATGTCGCCGACATTAGATCGGTGGACGATCGGACACAACATCCGGACGATTGATCTCTATCGTCCGAAAGGTCGGCAAACTAGGTCATGTCACGGCGGGCCGACGTCACGTACGGCGACCATTTCGCCAACGGCAGATGGAAGAACCGCGACCTAGCTGGAAACGCCTGTCCATTCCACCGGACTGTGTTCGTCCGACATGCCAACAGGAACAATCAATGCGAAACATCCTCCTCTCAGCCGCCACCGTACTCCTCGCCGGAACGACATTGGTCGGCTCGGTCCATTCCGCCGAACTGCCCAAGGGAGCAGCCCGCAACATCGTGCTCGTGCACGGCGCTTTCGTGGACCAGACGAGCTGGCAGCCCGTTGCTGATATTCTCTCGAAGAAAGGCTACAACGTCACGCTCGTCGAAAATCCGCTCACCTCCCTTGTTGCTGACGTCGATGCCACCAAACAGGCGCTCGCGAAGCAGGACGGCAAAACCGTTCTCGTCGGCCACTCCTGGGGTGGCGTGGTCATCACGGAAGCCGGCAACGATCCCAAGGTGTCGGCGCTGGTCTACGTCTCCGCTTTCGCGCCCGACGTGGGACAATCTCTGGCGACCCTCGCCAACAGTGGTCCGCCAACCGAAGGCGCCGCAGCGATTCATCCTGACGCCAAAGGCAACCTCTACATCGATCCCAAAGTGTTTCCGTCAGCCGTTGCGGCTGACCTTCCTCCCGAAATCGCTGCGCACCTGGCCAACTCGCAGCTTCCATTGAACCATGTTGCGTTCGAAGCCCCCGTCGACGTGACCGCCTGGCGCGACAAGCCAACGTTCTACGTGATCAGCACCAAGGACAAGGTCATCGCACCCGAGGCCCAAAAGCTTTTCGCAGCCAGGATGAAGGCGCAGACGACGGAAGTCGCCGGCAGTCATGCTTCGCTCGTCGTTCATGCCAAGGACGTCGCGGCGGTGATCGAAAAGGCCACACTCGCGAAGTGACGGTACCGCTCCCGGCGCGTTGGTGCCGGGAGCGCTCACGCCTAGAGAATGCAGACACATCGGACCGCGGAAGGTCGCGGTCGCTGTGCCGCACTGGTCCCCCCACTCGATTACTCATGCCAAGCATCCGGAGGATGAGATGACTCAACTCGACATCGCAAGCCAGGACACCGCTACGCTCGAAACGGTCCCGACCCGTTACGTCGAAGGCCACGGCATCCGCTTCGCCTATCGCCGCCTCGGTCCGGCGACCGGAACGCCGCTGGTGCTCCTGCAGCACTTCTCGGGCAACATCGACGCATGGGACCCCGCGGTCGTCAATGCTCTCGCCATCGATCGTCCGGTCATCGCGTTCGACAATGCCGGGGTCGGTCGCTCCACTGGCCAAACGCCGGACAATATCCCAGCGATGGCCAGGGATGCAGTCGCTTTCATCAACCTGCTTGGCCTTTCCGAGGTCGACCTGCTGGGCTTTTCTCTCGGCGGCTGCGTCGCCCAACAGATCGCCGCCGAGCACGACCGGCTGGTCCGCAAGCTCATTCTCGTCGGCACCGCGCCGAAAGGCGGAGAGGAACACCTGTTAGCGGTTCTGCAGCAGGCGTTTTCCCAAACCCATGCGCCGGACCCCCGCCTGCCGCTGTTCTTCACGAAGTCGTCCGCCAGTCAGTCGTCTGGTTTGGCCTTCCTGAAGCGGACGAAGGTGCGCAAGGACGACCGGGACACCGATAACGGCAGCGCGGTAACCGATCCGCAGGCCAAGGCGCTGATTACCTGGTGCGCCACGCCTGATCCCGAGCACGCCCTTCTGCGCGCCATCCGCCAGCCCTCTCTTGTGGTCAGCGGCAGCCACGACACCATGCTGCCCGCGAGCAATGCCTACGCAATGTTCAAGGAGCTAAGCAACGCTCAGCTGGTCCTCTATCCCGATTCAGGGCACGGCGCGCTATTTCAGCACCACGAGATGTTCGTCAGCCACGTCCGGACCTTCCTGGATGCAAGGCCCGCGACGGCGTGACTCCCGACGCGTTCCGACGCGATCGGACGCACTTCATCCTTGAGAGTTGTTACGGAGGACCAATGACAATCGCTAAATTCGAGGTGGAGCGTTTCAGCCTCACGAGCTCAAAACCATTCGACACTGTTGTGGCCGCGCTCAAGTCGGCGGTCGGGCAACCCGACACGGTCGAATTCTTCAACGAGACGAGGGCGACAAATTCCTTCCCGGATTTGCAACGCGTTGTACAACGCGGTCTCGGCCGAACGGACCTTATGCTCTTCGCGGAGTTCGACCTGGGCGACATTCTGCGTCGCGAAACCGGCTCTGAGACGCCCAAGATCGTTCGGCTTGTGATCGGCAATCCACTCATCATGAAAGAAATGGTCAGGCACGTGCCCGATGCTGGATCGTACGCTCCGGTCACACTGCTCATTGATGAGCGTCCCGATGGCGTGCACGTCTCTTATGACAAAATGGAGAGTTATCTGCGGCCCTACGGCAGCTCGGAAGCTCTTGCCATCGCTAAAGATCTCGATGCGAAAATCACGACCTTGCTGTGCGAATGCGCGAGCTAAAACGCCCCCAGAGAGCTGACACGTAGCGGACATGACGGGCCAGCCGCTTGGGGCCATTTTGCGTCATTGATCCACTCGGTCGTGAAAAAGTCTCACAATGAGCTTGGCGTCGTCGGCTCCCTGCAATCTGTCTCGCTCCCATTTTCGGGATGTGCGCTCTAAGCGGCGGCGATGAGCGCAGCCGCAAGTTCCTGTGGCTGGTCCAGCATCACATTGTGGCCGCAGTCGAAACTGACAAACTGCCAGCCTGGATCATCCTTGAAGCGTGCGGCGAATTCCTGGAACAGTGACGGCCCCCAGCCGACGGCAGGCATGTAGACGCGCTTCGGCACTTCCCAGCCACCGACTTCGAGCTTCTGCTCGAGTGTCGCCAGCGACTGCTTGACGCTCATTGCATCGACCCAGTCGGCGTCCTGGGCGTTGACAGCTAAAGCGGCGGCCGGAATGGGCGAGACCTTGTAACCTTCGCCGTTTTGCGCGGCGTCGTCACGCATTTGTTGCGATAACTGGGCCGGCAGATAGTCCATGAGAGACTTGCCGTTCTCGGGCACAAAGGCGTCAAGGTAGACCAGGGAACGGATCTTCGCCGCGATCTGTTGGGCGACGCCGGTGATGACCATGCCGCCATACGAGTGGCCACACAACACAACGTCCGACAATCCTTCGCAGCGGATCACACCGGCGACGTCCTGGACGTGCGTGTCGAGATCAATCGCGCGGTTCATCAGGTGAGCACGCTCGCCCAGGCCGGTCAAGGTTGGCGTGTAGACCTCGTGTCCGGCCTGACGCAACAGCCGCGCCACGCGCTTGTAGCACCAGCCGCCATACCAAGCGCCGTGAACGAGAACAAACGTAGTCATATAGCGATGCTCCAGCTAATCCGAGCACTCGTCTTGGGGCTCGCAAGTTACGGCAATACTTCAGATCAAGTGTAAGCGGTAAGAGCTCCCACGTTCGCAGTGATCAGCGGGCGCGTGCGTAGCGGATCGGCATCCAGTATTGGCGCAGCGCCTCGACGGCCGCTGGGATATCGAGGTGGGCATTGCGAAGAAAGTCCT
>NZ_JBVAPG010000102.1:0-30230 GCF_055413685.1 Bradyrhizobium sp. LeoA1Lang
CGGAGATACGGTCCCATTGCGTGTCGTTCAGAACGAGCCGATCCAGAACCCCCAAGGCTTCCTCCTAAAAGAAAGCCTTGAATCACGTTCCGTCTGATTTGAGAATCCCAAGAGTCCACACAGCCTAAGGCGTCAGCACGGCGCGGCCGACCAGCTTGCCCTTCTGCAATTCGAGCAGCGAGTCATAGGCCTTGGCGAGCGGAACGGTCGTTACCGGGATCGGCGCGATCTTCTTGGTCCGGACCAGGTCGAGCAGTTCCTGCGTCTCGCGGAGGTTGCCGACATAGCTGCCCTGGATCGTGATCGCCTTGATCGGGATCAGCGGCAGCGCGAAGGTCGCGCCACCGCCGAACAGGCCGACGATCACGAGCTTGCCGCCCTTGGCCAGGCAGTCGAAGCCGAGCTGCGTGGTCTGGGCGTTGCCGACCAGATCGATCACCGCGCGGATTGGCCCGCCCGCCTTCTTCGCCAATTGCTCCAGCGCATCGGGCGCCTTGCCGTCGACGGTGCCGAGCGCGCCGGCCGCTTCCGCCGCCTCGCGCTTGCGCGCGTCGATGTCGACGACAACAGCCCCCTTGCCGCCCATCGCCTTCAGGAGCGACAGCGCCATCAGACCGAGACCGCCGGCGCCGATGATCACGATCGGCGAAGCGAAGGCGAACTCGACCTTCTTCAGCGCGCTGTAGGTGGTCACGCCCGAGCAGGCATAGGGCGCGGCGGTGACGGGATCGAGCCCCTTGAGGGTCAGCAGGTACTTTGGATGCGGCACCAGCATGTGATCGGCATAGCCGCCATCGCAATAGACGCCGAGCGAGTTCGGCTTGACCGCGCACATATTCTCGTCGCCGGCCAGGCAGGTCGGGCATTTGCCGCAGCCGAGCCAGGGATAGACCAGCGCGACGTCGCCGGCCTTGAGGCCGCCGCTGTCGCCCGGCTTCACGTCCGGCCCGAACGCCACCACCTCGCCGACGGTCTCGTGCCCCATCGTGCGCGGCAGCGAGACGCCGCGATCCTTCAGCGACAGCGGCTTGCGCCCGTGGCCGAGATCGTAGCCGCCTTCCCAGATATGCAGATCGCTGTGGCAGATGCCGGCCGCCTTCACCTTGATCAGCACCTGCGTTCCGGTCGGCTCCGGCGTCGGCTGGTCGACTTCCTTCAAGGGGGCGTTGAACTCGGCAACCTGGAAACTTTTCATCTCTATTCTCCCAACATTCTTTGTTGTTGCGGCAACATTGCCACGTCTGCCGACGCGAGACAAACCGCGGCGGGCGACGATCAGCCTTGCCGGCTGTTAGCCAGCGAATGCGGCAATCTCCGCGTCAGACAGGCCCGCCTCCTTGAGATAGGCGCGGGTGTGCTCGCCGAGTGTCGAGACTCGCTTTACGGCTGCAACCTTCGCGCCGGACATCCGGAACGGCAGATTGACCACCTTGAAGGTCCCGCCGCCGTCCTCGACCTCGGCCAGAGCGCCGCGATGCGCGAGCTGCGGATCGGCCAGCGCTTGCTCAACCGTGCGATAGGCGGATGAGGGCACGCCCTCCTCATTCAGCGCGGCGAGACATTGTTCCGTCGTCACGCGGCGCGACCAATCCTCGACGCCATCCATCAAGGCCGCCCAATTTTCCCGGCGGTCGGAATATCTGGCGAAGCGCGGGTCGCTCACCCATTCGGGACGGCCGATCACCTGCATCAGGCTCTGAAACGTCTTCTCGCTGGCGATCGCGACCATGACGTAGCCGTCGGAGGTTTCGACAGGGCCGAACATCGGGCGCGCCGTCGGCTGCACCTTGAACTGCGCCCACTGCACCTCGTTCAAGGTCAGGCTCAGCATCGCTTCGAGCATGGAGACGTCGATGTGCTGGCCCTCCCCGCTGCGGTGCCGCTGATGCAGCGCCGCTCCGATCGCACCGAACGCATAGACGCCGCTCAGCACGTCGGCAATGTAGATGCCGCAATAGTCGGGCCTGCTCCGCCCAGCCTGGTAGGCCAGATGCGCCATGTCGTAGCCTGAGGCGGCGTGGATGACCGGAGCATAGGCCGGCAAGCCGGCAGACGGCCCGGTCTGGCCATAGCCGGAGATCGAGCAATAGATCAGCCGCGGGTTGAGCCCGCGCAGGCTGGCATAATCGAGCCTCAAGCGCTGCATCACGCCCGGGCGGAAATTCTCGACCAGGATGTCGGCGGTCGCGACGAGCCGGCGTACCACCTCCGCCCCTTCCGCCGACTTCAGGTCGAGCGTCAGGCTCTTCTTGCCGACATTGAGCTGGCCGAACGCAGTCGAGCAAAGCTTACGCACCGGTGGGCGGGTACGCATCATCTCGCCTTCGGCAGGCTCGATCTTGATGACGTCCGCTCCGAGGTCGGCAAGCATGCGCGTGCAATGAGGGCCGGCGATCGTAGTCGAAAAATCAAGCACACGAAGGCCGTCCAGGCTCTTTGTCAAATAGCCCTCATCGTTCTCGACTATCGTCATTCGCAAAGCTCCCTCGGCCGCACCTCTTGTCGGCGCGGCGTCAACCTAGAGCCTGATCCGGAAAAGTGGAAACCGGTTTTCCGAAAGGATCATGCTCAAACAAGAAGGTGGAGCGGCTTCTACAGGGAAGCGTCTGATCCAGACCGGACTGGGCGGGCCCTTTGATTTTCGTCAAAGGAAAACTGGACCCATTTTTGCATAGTCGTTTACAGGTTGGAGCGAGGCGCTTTTTTTGAGGGTCTTATTCATCACCACTGAAATGGACGATTTCGTCCGCGTCGGCGGCCTTGCCGCTGTTTCTGCCGCCCTTCCCCGAGCCCTGCGTCCCCTGAACGATGTCCGGATCATGCTCCCCGGCTATCGGGACGTGATCGAGCAGCTCACTCATATTGAAATCGTTGGCGAATGCGCGCCGCTTGCGGAGATGCCCGCATGCACGATCGGCCGCGCCGCGACCCGCGACGGCATGCCGGTCTACGTCGTGCTGTGCCCACAGCTCTATGACCGTCCAGGCAACCCTTACGGCGACGAGAGTGGATGCGACTGGCCGGACAACGACATCCGCTTCGGGCGCTTCGCGTCCGCCGCGGCAGAACTCGCCGCAGGCAGTCTGGACAAGAATTGGGCAGCCGACCTCGTCCACGCCAATGACTGGCAGGCCGCGCTGGCGCCGGCCTATCTGGCCTGGCGCGGCGCGCGCATCCCCTCGATCCTGACCATCCACAACCTCGCCTATCAGGGACTCTTCCCGAAGGATTCGTTGCGGCGGATTGGCGCGCCGGAAAATTCCTTCCATATCGACGGGCTCGAATTCTACGACAAGCTGTCCTTCCTCAAGGGCGGCATCGTCTATGCCTCGCACCTGACGACCGTCAGCGCGACCTATGCCAGGGAGATCACGACGGCCGAGCTCGGCTGCGGGCTCGAGGGCCTGCTCCGCATCCGCTCCAATGCCGCGCAGCTCACCGGAATCCTCAACGGCATCGACGAGAGCTGGGACCCGCGCTTCGACGCCAAGCTTGCGCAGCAGTTCGGCGCCGGCGACTGGGCAGGCAAGCAGGCCAATGCGGATTACGTCCGCAAGCAGTTCGGCCTCGCGGTCTCCCGCGGACCGATGTTCGGCCTGGTCGCCCGGCTGGTCCACCAGAAGGGCGTCGACCTCGTGCTGTCGGCGGCCGACGAGATCGTCGCGGCCGGCGGGCAGATCGTCGTCACCGGCTCCGGCGAGCCGGGAATCGAGCAGGCGCTGGTGGAAGCGCACCGGCGGCGGCCGGACGCCATCGGGGTCGCGATCGGCTTCAACGACGCCCAGGCACGAAGGATCTTTGCCGGCAGCGATTTCACGCTGATGCCGTCACGCTTCGAGCCCTGCGGCCTGAGCCAGATGTCTGCGCAGCGCTTCGGCTCACTGCCGATCGGCCACCAGACCGGCGGGCTGGCCGAGACCATCAAGGACGGCGAGACCGGATTTCTGTTCCCGCAGCCGTCGGCGGAATCCTTCCTCGGCGGCGTGCGCCGGGCGTTCGAGGCGTTCGTCGCCAAGGAACGGCTCGACGCCATGCGCCGCAGCGCCATGGCGCGGAGCTTTAGCTGGAGCATCTCGGCCGCCCTCTACGGCGCGCTCTATCGCAAGCTGGCGCTGCCGCAGCCCATCTCGTAGCCCGGGTGGGTATCTGTATCAGCGTCTGCGAGCGGTCCCGGGTTTCGCTGCGCTCCACCCGGGCTACGCGAGTCACGTCGGCGCGGTTCGTCGCGTCTCGGGCATGATCAACAGGATCATCAGGAGGCCGAGCGAGGCGATGCCCGCGAGCCCCAGGAAAGCGACATTGCTGCCGAACTTGTCGCTGACATAGCCGGCGAGCACTGTGCTCAGCGATGCGCCGATCCCGACCGCGGTGCCGATGATGCCCTGCGCCAGGTTGAAATGCCCGCTGCCGAAGGCGACGTCGGCCACGATCAGGGGCACCATGACGCTGAACACCGCCGCGGTAATGCCGTCGAATATCTGCACGGCCACCAGCAGATAGGGATCGTGCACAGTCGCAAACAGCACGCCGCGGATCACGAGCGCGCCGAAGGCGAGCAGGAGCAGCGGCCGCCGGCCCCAGGCCTGCGCCTTGCGCCCGACCGAAGGCGAGGCCAGCGCCACGATCGCCTGCGGCACAATGATGCAAGCCGCGATCAGCACCGGCGCCCACTGGCTGGATCGCATCGTCACCACGCCCGCCATCAGCGGCAGCATCGCCGCGTTCGCGAGCTGGAACAGGAGCATGCTGACGGCGAAGATCAGCAATGCCCGCTTGCTGCACAGCGCGAACACGCTGGTCGCTTTCTTGTCGGGCACCTCGCGGACAACGGCGCCATGGGCCTGCGCGATATCGATCTCCTTCTCGCGGATCCGCGACAGCGCGATCAAGGTCGGTATCGCCAGGATGAAGGTGACCAGGAACACGGAACGGCTCGAGATCAGGTAACCGGCGGCGCCCATCAGCGCTGCCGCCGAACCGTTGCCGAGCGAGGCGAAACGGGCATTGCGCCCCAGCCGCTCGCCGATCGCGAACGGCCCGACCAGGCCGAGGCTGATCGCCGCGATCGCGGGGCCGAGCACGCAGCTTGCGAGCGCGTGCAGGGTCGCCGCCGCCACCACGACCGGGAAGATCGGCCACACCGCATAGGCCAGCGCGGCGCAGCCGATGGTCGCGACCGCGGCCCCGGCGACCATTTTTTCGGAGCGCGCCGCGTCAACGATAGCGCCGCCCGGCATCTGTCCCAGCAAGGCGACGATGCCGCCGATCGACAGCACGAAGCCGATCTCGACCTGGGTCCATTTCTGCGTGGTCAGGTAGACCGCCACGAACGGGCCGAACCCGGTCTGCACATCGGCCAGGAAGAAGATGAACCAGTCTAGTCCGCGCTGGCTCTGGGATGAAGGCTGGCGCGACGGCTCTGGTGCCGGCAACTCCCGAACCAATGGCGCACCGTGATCGTCCGCCGTCGACCGCCTGCGATCGCCGCCAATCCTGTCCGTTAAAGAGGAGGGACGAGCGATCAATGTATCTCCGACTTTAATGGTCATATTGCCATGGACGCAAACTGCCGGCAGCGCCGAGCACGATGAGGGGCGTGTCCTCCTTGTATTCCGGCGCCGCGCTCACCTGCTCCTTGTTCAGTTCGAGCGTGATGCTGTCGCTCTTGTTGGCGACCTGGCCGAAATGCAGTGCGTTCCAGTCGACGACGATCTTGCGGCTGCCGACACCGAGGAAGCCGCCGAAGTCGATCACGGCGGCGCGCACGGTGCCTTCGCGATCGACGATCACGTCGACGATTCGTCCCATGTTCTCATTGGCGGCGCTGCGCACGTCGCGCCCGAGGATGCCATGCGCATCCCTCGCGCCGATCACCGTCACCGAGGGTGGAGGCGCCGGTTCCTTTTGCGCAGCCGGGGGTTTGGCCGGCGGCGGTGCCGCCGGATCATCGGCCGCTTGCGCGGCCACAGTAGCGGCAAAGGCCGCGGCAATAATTGTCATCACCATGCTCGCCCACATCGGGGGCCTCCAATCCAGGAATAAAGCTAGACATTCTGGCCGACATTCTAATGCGTCAGCACGATCGACACCTGGATTTGACCGCGTGTACGCAACACTTCCAGCGACACTTCGCCATCATGGCGGCGGACTCTCAGATCGACGCTGGAGGCGCCGAGCTGCAGGTCGCGCAGGATCGCCTCATTTAGGAATTCCGGCAAGCGCGGATCGCGCAGCCTGATCTCGCCGCGCACGGCATCGAATTCGAGCCCGAGCGCCGCCTCCAGCAGCGTGAATGGGGTCGCACTCGCCCAAGCCTGTGGCGCGCAGGCTACCGGATAGAGCACGGGTCCTCGCCGCCTTTCGCGCTGGAACCCACAGAACAATTCGGGCAGCCGCCGCAGATCCATGTAGCTTGCGGCGTCGAACAGGCCCTTGAACAGATGCGCCACGGAGCGCTTCAGCCCGTAGCGCGCAAAGCCGAGCGCGATCAGCGCATTGTCGTGCGGCCAGATCGAGCCGTCGTGATAGGACATCGGGTTGTAACGGACCTCATTCCTGCCAACCGTGCGGATGCCCCAGCCCGAGAAGAAGCTCTGGCTCATCAGGTCGGCTGCGACCAGCCGCGCGCGGTCTTCCCGCACGATGCCGGTGAACAGGAGCTGGCCGGCATTCGAGGTCCGCACGCGGCACGGTTCCTTCTTGCCGTCGAGCGCCAGCGCATAGGTGCCGAGTTCCTCGCACCAGAAGGCGTCCTCGAAGCGCTGGCGCAGCGTCTCGGCCTCCTTATCGAGCTTTTCCGCCCTATCGGCATAGCCGAGCCGGCGCGCCACCCTGGCCAGCAGCCGCTTGGCCGCGAACACATAGCCCTGCACCTCGCAGAGCGCGATATAGCCCTCCGCCAGCCTGCCATCGGCATGGAAGATGGCGTCAAAGGAATCCTTCCAGCCCTGGTTGGCGAGGCCCTGCTCGGTCGCACGCTGATATTCGATGAAACCATCGCCATCGGGATCGCCGGGGCCGTCGATCCATTGCAGCGCCGCCTCTATCGAGGGCCAGAGTTCCGCAAGCGTCGCCTCGTCGCCGGTGCGCTCGAAATAATGGCCGGCCAGCAGCACGAACAGCGGCGTCGAATCGACGCTGCCGTAATATTGCGCGAACGGCACCTCGCGCAGCGCCGCCATCTCGCCGCCGCGCATCTCATGCAGGATCTTTCCGGGCTCCGCATCGGAAAGCGGATCGACGCTCTTGGCCTGGAAGAACGCAAGCCGCTTCAAGACGCCTTTCGCGATGCGCGGATCGATCCACAGCATCTGCAACGCGGTGATCAATCCATCGCGGCCGAAAGTCGTGGAGTACCAGGGGATGCCGGCATAGGGATAGCGGCCCTGCGGCGTCTCCGTCATCAGCATGTTGAGGTCGGCCATCGCCTGGCACAGCACCTCGTTGAAGATGTTGTTCGAGGTCTCGATGCTGGCAGCACCCGCCGTCGAGCGCCGCATCTCGCGGCGATGCGCAAGCAGCCCGCGGAAGAACGGCACCGGCTTGTGCATGATCGGCTTGTTGCAGGACACCGCGATGAACAGCGAGGTGACCGCTTTGGGCTCCAGTTCGAAATGATAGGTCGCGGCATTGACCGCCAGCCGCGTCGGCTTGGGATCGAAATGCAGCGCCGTGATCCGTGACTGTTCGTCCAGTCCGACGTATTCGAGCACGACGTCGGTCGGGCCGAGCAACCTGCTCGAGCCGATGCCGCGCCGCGGCCGGCGCTCGCCGCGCACTTCGAACAGATCGGCGAAATCATTGTCGAACAGCAAGGTGAGATCGAAGCTCGCGAGCCGATCGCCATGATTTTGCAGACCGATGCGCTGATAGGCGGTGCCGCGCCACAGGAAGATCGAGCGCACGATGTGCAGCGTGTCCTTCTGCAGCATCAGCCGGCCGCCCCGATAGACATCGGAATTGGTGAGATCGACGGTCAGCGCCGAATTGTCGTCGCGCAGGTTCGAGCCGAGCAACAGCGGCTGCACGTCGTCGAGCACCATTTCCAGCCGCGCGAGATAGCGCGTGTCGGCGTTGAACAGGCCATCGGGTCCGCCGGCGGAAGCGCCGATGTCGCCATGGCTGTCGAGCACGATGAACGTGTCGTCATGCTTGAGCGACCGCCGCGGCCTCGCGGCGGGACCGGTCATCGGGATGTAGAAGGGCGATTCCGCGATTTGCTCGACAACGCGCATGGTCGAAATCTGCGTAACGATCTCCGCTGCCATTTAGACCTCGAGCGCTTCTCTCTCGGGTTTGCGATGGACGCTGATTATACGCAACTACTGTGGATCAGGCAGCCTGGGTGGTGAGGCGGCCCACTTCGCGCGCGACCAGTTCGCGGTATGGCCCCCTGCCCTGCACGAGGATATCGGGCGGCCCGTCCTCGACGATGCGGCCGCCCTGCAGAACGACCACGCGATCGAAGCTGCGCAGCGTGGCCAGGCGATGGGCGATCGCAACCACGGTGCGCCCGCGCATCAGGCGCGACAGCGCTTCACGTATGGCCTCCTCGGACTCGCTGTCAAGCGCCGCGGTCGCTTCATCGAGCAGAAGGATCGGCGCATCTTTCAGGAACGCACGCGCGATCGCGATGCGCTGGCGCTGGCCGCCTGACACCTTGATGCCGCGATCGCCGACGATGGTGTCCATGCCCTCGGGTAAATTCTCGATGAAGTCGCAGCGCGCCGCGATCGCCGCGCGCAGCACCTCGTCATCGGTGGCGTTCGGCCGTCCGTAGCGGATGTTTTCCAGGATCGAGCGGTGGAACAGCGAAATGTCCTGCGGCACCACCGAGATCGCCTCGCGCAGGCTCTGCTGGGTGACCCGCGAAATATCCTGGCCGTCGATGGTGATGCTGCCGCGCTCCACGTCGTAGAAGCGCTGCAGCAGCGTGAACAGCGTCGATTTGCCGCCGCCGGATTGCCCGACCAGCCCGACCCGTTGGCCGGCCTGGATACGCAGGTTGAACTTGTCGAACACCTGGATGCCGCCGGGGTATTGGAACGAGATGTTGTTGAAGGCGATCGCGGCCCCGCTCTTGATCAGCGGCTCCGCCTCCGGGTGATCCTTCAATTCGTGCGGTGTCAGCAGCGTCGCCAGCGCCTCCATCAGGCGGGCGACATGCTGGGTGGCATCGACGAGCGCCACGGCCAGATCGCGCGTCGCGCTCAGGATGCAGATCCCCAGCGTGCAGACCAGCACCACGTCGCCGGTGGTGGCGGCGCCCTGCTGCCAAAGGTTGACCGCCCACGCCAGCATGCAGATGGTCAGAACCACCGTCACCGCCGCATGGGTGAGCCGCAGCTTTTCGAGGTAGCGCAGGCTGCGGCCCCGGGCGGTCAGTTCCCGGTTCACGGTCGCATCGAACCGGGCGTGCTCGAAGCTCAATCCGCAGAACGCCCGCACCAGCGGCATGTTGTTGATGACGTCAACCATCTCACCATCCACGGCGGCCGCCTTGTCGGCATAATCATCGTGCAGGGGGCGGCCGGCGGCCGCCATCCGGAACATCGCGAACACCATGGTTCCCGCAATGACGATCAGCACCGCTGACATCGTCATGCTCACGGTCCCTATCAGCGCGATCGCCGCGAAGGTCGCAACGCACGGCGGCAGCACATTCCAGACGAACATGTTCTCGACCGTATAGACCGCGTTCGAGGTCGCGGTGATCCGGCTGGTCAGCATGCCCGGCAGGCGATCGGTGAAATAGCTCGGCGCATGGCCGGTGAGGTGACGGAACATATCGCGCCGGAGGTCGCCGGTGACGCCGACGAAGGCGTAGCTCGCGATCCAGCTTGCGATCCGCCACAGAAAATTATCTGCCGCGATCAGCGACATGAGCAGAACGAATGCCAGCCATACGCCACTGGCCTTGGCCGGACCGCCCGACAGGCTGTCGACGAGGCTCTTCACCCCGTACTGCGTGCCTACCGAGCAGGCAACCGCACCCAGAACGCACCCCAATATTACGGCGTGTGATGCGGGCCGCCGCCGCAGATAGCGCAGCACAAAGGGAAAGGGGCGGTGCGCGTATCCTGAAAGATTGTCCATGAGCGCCTGCAAACCTGTTGAGCAGTAAGGTGAATTTTCTTAGCGCACCGTCCCGCACACGATTCCGTGAGGGACAGCGATCGATGTTTCGTATGGCGAGGCCATCACTGCGCAACAATTCTGCAGCACCGATAGTTGCGAAAATTTGTTCGTGGCAGATGGCATCAGCAAGACCACACTGTGAAGGAAGAAAGAACGACCCGCACAGCAAAGGAACTTCGCACGTGCGGGAACGTTCCCGTTACGGCATGCCGGTGCCGGACAAATGGGGTTGGGCTTGATTATCCCACATCACACAGAGGAGACGAAAGCATGCGCATCGCGCAGGTTGCGCCACTGACGGAGGCTGTTCCCCCGAAGCTCTATGGCGGGACGGAACGGGTCGTGCACTGGCTGACTGAAGAACTGGTCACGCTAGGCCACGACGTCACCCTGTTCGCCGGCGGGGACTCGCAAACCTCAGGCAAGCTGGAGGCGACCTGGCCGAAAGCATTGCGCCTGGACGGATCGGTCCGCGATCCCAACGCGCTGCACATGGTGCTGCTCGAGCGCGTCCGACAGAAATGCGATCAGGAGGAGTTCGACTTCCTTCACTTCCATCTGGATTATTATCCGTGGTCGCTGTTCCAGCGGCAGCCGACGCCGTTCGTGACCACCCTGCACGGCAGGCTGGACCTTCCCGAGCACCAGCCGGTGTTCGACACCTTCCCGGAGGTGCCGGTGATCTCGATCTCCAACGCCCAGCGCCGTCCGGTGCCGCAGGCGAATTGGGTGAGGACGATCCATCACGGCCTGCCGGAGAACCTGCTGACGCCGCAGGCGGTCAATCCGTCATACCTGGCGGTGCTCGGCCGCATCGCGCCGGAAAAGGGCGTCGACAGTGCCATCAAGATCGCGATGCGCTGCGGCATCCCCTTGAAAATGGCGGCAAAGGTTGACCGCGCCGACCAGGAATATTACGAGGCGGTGATCCGTCCGCTGATCGTGGACAATCCGCTGGTGGATTTCATCGGCGAAATCAGCGACCGGGAGAAGCCGGAGTTCCTGAGCGGCGCCATCGCGCTGTTGCTGCCGATCGACTGGCCGGAGCCGTTCGGCCTGGTGATGATCGAGGCCATGGCCTGCGGCACGCCGGTCATCGCCTTCAACCGCGGCTCGGTGCCGGAAATCATCGAGGATGGCCTGACCGGCTTCATCGTCGAGGATGAGACCAGCGCCGTCGGTGCGGTCGGCCGGCTTCCGGCGCTGAGCCGGCAGACGATCCGCAAGCGGTTCGAGACCCGCTTCACCGCGCGCCGCATGGCGCTCGATTATCTCAACTGCTATCGCGACCTGATGGAAGCGGCCGAGCCGCGCATCAAGCTGGTGGCAAGCGCGGAGTAACGTGCCGTAGGTGCCGTAGGGTGGGCAAAGGCGCGCAAGCGCCGTGCCCACCTCTCCGCGCTCCGCCCGTGATGGTGGGCACGCTTCCGCCCGCGTTTGTTCGAGCGACGGTGCAAGACGTCGCTTTGCCCACCCTACGCGCCAGTCAACTCACCGCTGTTCGCTTCGGCTCGACGATCTCGAACATTCGCGGAAACTCGTCCATCAGCGTCATCAGCTCAGTGAGCCGCATTGCATCGCCGGTGACGCTGATCTTGCCGCCGCCTACCGCTTCCGGAAACGTGGTCAACTTCGCAATGACTTCATCGAGCGTGCTGCGCACCAGCGTGAAACTTGCATCGGCGTCCCCAGCTTGCGCACCGGCGACATAGGTCAGCGCGCAATTCTCCAGGTTAAGGATGAAGGCCTCGTTGGTGTCGGTGAACTTCCAGTTCAAGACGATACGCTTGCCCTCGGCCTTGGGGCCGTTGAGGCGAATGCCGAGCACGTCCCAGAGCTGTTCGGTGCGCAGCGCGGCGAGCGTTTCGCGCGGCATCGCCGGCCGCGCCGGCGCCTTCGGCATGCCCTGCCGCAGTTCCTGCGCGCCGAACAGATAGCTGTTGCGCCAGGTCGCGCTTTCCGCGGCATAGCCGAGCTGCTCGAACGTATCGGCCAGCAGCGCGCGGGCCGCCTGATTCTCCGGTTCGGCGAACACGACATGGCTCACCGCCTGCGCGACGAAACGGAATTCGCCGTTGGCGAAATCTTTCCGCGCCCGTTCCAGGATCGCATCCGCGCCGCCCATATACTCGACATATTTCCTGCCCGACTCGACCGGCGGCATCGGATCGAGATTGACGGGGTTGGCGTCGTACCAGCCGAGATATTTCTGGTAGATCGCCTTCACATTGTGCCTGATATGGCCGTAATAGCCGCGCCCGTGCCAGGCACCTTCCAGGCTTTTCGGCAGGCGAATGGTCTCCGCGATTTCGCTCGGGGTCAGCCCATGGTTCATCAGGCGGATGGTCTGGTCATGCGCGAACTTGTAGAGATCGCGCTGCTGCCGGATCATGGTGTCGATCCGCTCCCGCCCCCATACCGGCCAATGATGCTGACCGCACATCGCCTCCGCCTTGCCGCCCCACATCTTGAGCGCTTCGCCGAGATATTTCGACCACGCCAGCGCATCGCGCACGTCGGCGCCGCGGAACGGCAGCAGGTTGTGGAAATTGTGGGTGCAGTTCTCCGCGAGGTTCAGCAGCTTGTAGCGCGGCAGGTAGAAGTGCATCTCCGCCGGCGCCTCGCTGTTCGGCGCCATCTGGAATTCGAACTCGACGCCGTCGATCACGCGCCTGTCGCCGGTGGCAATGATCAGATCGGTCGGCCGCAGCAGCGCCACCGATCCGGCCGCCATCGACTTGCCGAGCCCGCAATCGACCTGCCCGCGCGCCCCCTTCGCCAGGAACGGCCCGAACTGATATTGCGCGCGCCGCAGCATCGCCGGGCCGGCGATGATGTTCTCGGAGACGGCGTGCTCCATGAACATGTCAGGCGCGATGATCGGCACCCGCCCGCTCGACAAAGTCTCATCGTCGAGCACCCCGCGGGCGCCACCCCAATGATCGGTGTGGGTATGGGTGAAGATCACGGCCATGACCGGACGCGTGCCGCGATGCCTGAAATAGAGCTCCATCGCAGCACGCGCGCCCTCGATCGAGGTCAGCGTATCAACCACGATCACGCCGCTATCGCCCTCGATCAGCGTCATGTTGGCGATATCGAGCCCGCGCACCTGATAGACCCCGGGCACCACCTCGAACAGGCCGTGATGCATGTTCAATCGCGACTGCCGCCACAGGCTGGGATTGACCGTGGGCGGAGCGTCTTCCGAGGTCAGGAAGCGATAAGGTTCAAGGCTCCAGACCACCCTGCCTTGTGCAGTGGTGATATGCGCGTTGTCGATGGTGCCAAGGAAGCCGCGCACAGCGTCGTCGAAATCGGCGGTGTCGGAGAATGGCAATGCATCCAGCATCGCCGCGTGCTGCGCTAGCACGGAGGGCGAAGCGTCCTTGGGAGCTTCGCCTGCGATTGTCTCGGTCATGTCTGGTCCCTCCCCGCCCGGCCGATCCGGCCGCGGCTATGGAGAGGGATTATGAGAGCATAGCTCCAGTCGTCAAATGCTCGTCATGGCCGGGCTTGTCCCGGCCATGACGAAGCAGACGACGAGCCGCTACTTCTTCACCTTGCTCGCGTCCATCTTGATGCTGGTATCCAACATCTTGGTCGAAAACGCCGTGTTCACGTCGAACGGCTTTTCCATGCCGAGATAGGTGTGCACCAGATCGTAATCCTTCTTCATCCGCTCGGCGTCGATCCAGCCGAGCGCCTTGGTCGTGGTGAACTCGTCCGTCATCAGGAACTTGATGCGCTCCCACTGCCGCTCCTGGTTCTCGCGGTCGAGCCCGGAGACCTGGTCCAGCAGCGCCTTCAGGCAGGGCGCAACGTCGGCGACGCAGGTAGCGTAGGCCTTCTGCGTGATCCGCACGAACTCCTCGACCAGCTTCGGATTCTTCTGAAGGAATGCGCCATTGACGACCAGCGAATTGCCGTAAGGATTGAGCCCGATGTCCTTCCAGTTGACATAGCCGAGATCGGCGCCGAACTCGATCGCCTTGAGATCGTGCTCGTTGTAGAAGTCGCTGATGATGTCGACCGTGTGGCTCTTCAGCGCCGCGATCTTCGCGGTCGGGCCGACATTGACGAAAGTGACGGAGTCAGGCGCGATCCCGGCCGCCTTGGCGAAAGCCGGCCACATCACGCGCGAGGCATCGCCCGGCGGATTGCCGATCTTGTGGCCGGGGAAATCCTTCACCCCGTTCACGCCGTAGCTCTTCAGCCAATAGAAGGTCTGCCCGGTATTGGCGTAGATGCTCATCAGCGCCACCACGTCGGCGCCCTTGCTCTTGGCCACCAGCATGGTCGCGAGGTCGGCGATGCCGAACGGCGAGCCACCGGAGCCGACCTTCAGCGCTGAGACGCCGGAGCCCTTGCCGGTCTCGATCGTGAGATCGATGCCGGCCTTCTCGTACCAGCCCTGCGCCTTGGCGTAATAGAACGGTGAATGATCAGCCGTCGGCGTCCAGTTCAGGATCAGATTGACGGATTCGGCAGCGCGCGCCGGCGCAACCGATGCGGCCGGCGCAAACGCCAAGGCCGGAGCCAACCCCAGCGCCAAGGCCGCAAGCCTCAAACCCTTCATCGCTACTCTCCTCGTGTGCAACCCGGCCTTGTCGCTGCTCGTTTGTGACGTTACCAATGCAACAAGGGACAGGTGTAGTTGTCAACTGTTTGGTTGAAAATGCTGAAGCGACGATCCGACGACACAAAGCCGCAGCGGCGCGATCCGGTCGCCACGCGGCGGAAACTCTTGACCGCGGCGCGGCGCGAATTCGCGCAGAACGGACTTGCCGGCGCCAGGGTCGACGAGATTGCGGCCAGAGCCGGCGTCAACAAGCAGCTCGTCTATCACTATTTCGGCGACAAGGACGCGCTCTACCTCGCGGTGCTCGAATGGGTCTATGAGGAGATCCGGGAGCAGGAGCGCAAGCTCAACCTGGAGGGACTGCCGCCCGAACAGGCAATCAAGAAGCTGATCGAAGCCTCGTTCGACCATCTGGCCGCCCACCCGGACTTCATCGTGCTCCTGAACGACGAGAACCGCGGCGGCGCCCGGCACGTCCGCGGCTCCCGCCGGCTGGAGGCCATGCACTCGCCGCTCGTCAGCATGGTCTCGAAGATCCTCAATGAAGGCGTACGCGCCGGCGTGTTCCGGCGCGGCATCGATCCGGTGCACCTGTATATCTCGATCGCGGCCCTGAGCTACTTCTTCTTCTCCAACACGCCGACGCTGTCAGCGATCTTCGGCAAGGACCTGTCGAGCACGGCCGCGCGGCGAGCCCGGCGGCGGCACGTGACCGATTTGGTGCTACAGTCGCTGCGGCGTTAGCCGCTACCACAGCCGTCATTGCGAGCGCAGCGAAGCAATCCATTTCTCTCCGCGCGTGTGGAGGCGTGGATTGCTTCGCTGCGCTCGCAATGACGGAGGCTGGGTCCTGGCACTCCAATCAACCAGATGGTTGAAAGATTGGTGCGACCGGGCTAGGCTGAAAGCAGGCCGCCGGGAGCGGCCGGTGTTTGGAAGGAGCAATTGGTGTTCAGTGACGGCGGCCGATCCACGCGGTCCATCGCGATCATCCTGATCGTGCATCTTGCCGTGATCGTGCTCTGGCAGGTCCTGGTCGACGCCTTCCAGGTGCCGAAATTCATCCTGCCCTC
Source organism: Bradyrhizobium sp. LeoA1Lang (assembly GCF_055413685.1). Lineage (NCBI taxonomy): Bacteria > Pseudomonadati > Pseudomonadota > Alphaproteobacteria > Hyphomicrobiales > Nitrobacteraceae > Bradyrhizobium > Bradyrhizobium sp. LeoA1Lang. The sequence continues at coordinate 15,793 of NZ_JBVAPG010000102.1, forward strand.
TCCGCTCGCGACCGTCGCCACGCTCAGCTCCGCCAAATATGCCTGGCTGTCGAACCTGCTCGTCACCGCCGCCGAGATCCTCGGCGGCTTCTGCCTCGGCGCGCTGGTCGGCGTCGCGCTCGCCGTCATCTTCAGTTGGTCGCCACTGGTGAGCTTGTTGCTGCTGCCGCTGTTCGTGACGCTGAACATGATCCCGAAAGTGGCGATGGGACCGCTGATCATCGTGTGGTTTTCCTACGGCATCGTTCCGAACATCCTGATCGCCTTCAGCATCTGCTTCTTTCCGATCCTGCTGACGACCGCACGCGGCCTGCGCGAGGTCGAGCCCGACCTGCTCGACCTCGTCAAATCGCTGCGCGGCTCGCGCTGGACGCTGTTCCGGAAGATCCAGTTGCCGGGATCGCTACCTTACGTGTTTTCGGGCATGAAGGTCGGCGCTATCCTCGCGGTTGCCGGCGCCATCGTCGGCGAATTCATCGCCTCGGAGCGCGGGCTCGGCTACCTCATGATCCAGGTACAGTCCTCGCTCGATACGCCGGCCATGGTGATGGCGGTCGTGCTGCTGACGCTGCTCGGCGTCGCGCTCTACGGCCTGGTGCTCGGCCTTGAACGGCTGTTCGTGGTCTCCGACATCCGGCTGCAATAAGAAACCAGGGGAAGAACCATGCTGCTTACGCGCGAGACTTTGCCAAAGACGATCCCGGATATCGCAGCGCTCGACGACTTGCTGTGCCGGCCGAGCCAGGCCTTGATCGACGATATCAGCAGGGTCGACGGCGACATCATGATCCTCGGCGTCGCCGGCAAGATGGGACCGACGCTGGCCGGACTTGCCAAGGCCGCCGCACCGGACCGCCGCGTCATCGGCGTCGCCCGCTTCAGCGATCCCGCGGTGAAGGACTGGCTCGATCAGCGCGGCATCGAGACCATCAATTGCGACCTCCTGGACGAGGCCGCGATCAAGACACTGCCAAAGGCGCCCAACATCATCTTCATGGCCGGCCGCAAATTCGGGGCCGAGGGCGACCTGTCGCTGACCTGGGCGATGAATGCGCATGTCCCCGCACTGGTCGCGCAGGCCTTCCCTGCTTCGCGGATCGTGGCGTTCTCGACCGGTTGCGTCTATCCGTTCGTGCCGGTCGACGGCAAAGGCTCCAATGAAGACATGGCGCCGAATCCGCCCGGCGAATACGCGCAATCCTGCGTCGGGCGCGAACGCATGTTCGAGTACTTCTCCAGGAAGCTCTCGACGCCCGGCCGCCTGTTCCGCCTGAACTACGCGATCGACATGCGCTACGGCGTGCTGCACGACATCGCGACCAAGGTGCTTTCGGGCACGCCGATCGACGTCAGCCTCGGCCATGTCAATTTCATCTGGCAGGGCGATGCCGCCTCACAGGCGTTGCGGTGCCTGGCGCATTGCACGACGCCGACTTCGCCGATCAATGTCAGCGGCGATGAAATCCTCGCGGTGAGCGATCTCGCCGCTAAGTTCGGCGCGCGGTTCGGCCGCGAGCCTGTGATCGTCGGCGAGGAAGAGCCGACGGCGTGGCTGACCGACACATCGCAAGCGGTCAAGCTGTTTGGCCTGCCGGTCGTCGACACCGAGCAGTTGATCGCCTGGACCGCGGATTGGGTGGCGCGCGCGATGCCGAGCCTCGGCAAGCCGACCAAATATGAGGTGCGCGATGGCCGATACTGAGCCCGTCGCCATCGTCGAACTCGGCGTCGACGACGCACCGGCCGGGCTTGCGCTGTCGACCGAAGCGCGCTGGAACCAGAACGAGGCCGACTGGCGCTTCTTCCTGACCAACGGCATCGTGTTCGGCGTCCGCGACGGAACGCACTTGGTCGCGACCGCGGCGCTGCTGCCGTATTCCGCCGGCAATGCCTGGATCAGCATGGTGCTGGTGACGGAGCTCTGGCGCCGCCGCGGGCTCGCGACCCGGCTCGTCGACGCCTGTCTCGACGCGGCAAGGCAGCGCGGGCTCACCACCTGGCTCGACGCGACGCCGGCGGGCGCCACGGTGTACGGCCCGCTCGGCTTCACGCCGACATTGCAGTTCCGGCGCTTGCGGCTCGAACATCCGACGCAGGAGGCGCCCGCGATGCTGGCGGCCTTCGATATCGATACGTTCAGCGCACGCGACCGGCGCGCCATGGGATTTGAGCGCAACGCCCTGCTCACCGAATTCGCCGCGCGCACGAACTCGCGCATTCTGTCGTACGGCGACGCGATGGCGCTCGTGCGCGACGGCCGCACCGCGCGCCACATCGGACCACTTTTCGCGGATAACGCTGCTGACGCGCTGGTGCTGGTCGATGCGATCAGCCGAACCGAAACCGGTCCGCTCCTGATCGACGCGATCGCGTCGCAGGAACCATTCATCGTCGGATTGACCGGCGCCGGCTGGAACATCGAGCGGCCGTTCCAGCGCATGCGGTTCGGTCGCGCTACCACCCAAAGCGAAGAGCTTCCCTTCGCGGTCGCCGGCCCAGAATTTGGATAGGATTGGCCATGCACCACAGCGAGATCAAATCCGACATACGCAAGCTGATCGCCGACGGCACCGTGCTGCCCGCGCACCCGCTCGCGCTTGACGCCAATCGCGCACTCGACAAGAGGCATCAGTGCGCACTGACGCGCTATTATATCGACGCCGGCGCCGGCGGCCTTGCGGTCGGTGTCCACACCACGCAATTCGCGATCCGCGAGGTCGGGCTTTATCGGCCCGTGCTCGAACTTGCCGCCGAGACGGCAGCGAACTGGACGAAACGGCCACTGGCGCTGGTCGCAGGCCTCGCCGGTCCGACGCAGCAGGCTATTTCGGAAGCGCGCACGGCGCGCGATATCGGCTACCACGCCGGCCTGCTCAGCCTCGCCGCGATGAAGACCGCGTCGGAAGATGACCTCATCGCGCATTGCCAGGCGGTGGCGCGCGAAATCCCGCTGGTCGGCTTCTACCTGCAGCCGGCGGTCGGCGGAGTCGTGTTGAGCGCGGATTTCTGGCGGCGTTTTGCGGCGATCGACAATGTGATCGCGATCAAGGTCGCGCCGTTCAACCGCTATCGCACCCTCGATGTGCTGCGCGGCGTCGCCGCGGCCGGAGCCCTCGACCGCGTCGCGCTCTATACCGGCAATGATGATCACATCCTGCTCGACCTCACCTTGCCGTTCGACCTGCGCCAGAACGGCGTCACCACCCGCACTTACTTCAAGGGCGGCCTGCTCGGCCACTGGTCGGTGTGGACGCAGACGGCGATTCGGCAGTTCGAGATGTGCAAGGACGCGCGCTACAAGGATGCAGTGCCCGCCGATCTGCTCGCGCTCGATGCCCGCGTCACCGATTGCAACAGCGCGTTCTTCGACGTTGCCAACAATTTCCATGGCTGCATCGCCGGCTGTCACGAGATCCTCCGCCGCCAGGGCTTGATGGAGGGCATCCGGTGCCTCGATCCCAACGAAGGCCTCAGCCCGGGCCAGATGGAGCAGATCGACCGCGTCTGCCGCGAGCACGCCGATCTCTCGGACGATGCTTTCGTCGCCGCGAACCTGCAGAAATGGCTGGCATGACAGCCGAGCCTTTCATCAGCTTGCGTAACGTCCGCAAGGTCTATCGGTCCAAGGGAGCCGAATTCCTTGCCGTCTCCGACGTCACCATGGACATCGCCGAGGGCGAGCTGGTGGCATTGGTTGGACCATCCGGCTGCGGCAAGACCACAGTACTGAAGATTCTTGCCGGCCTGCACGGCGCCGACGGCGGCACGATCAAGATCGGCAACGCAAAGACGCCGTTCGATCCGGCGCGCGATATCGGCATGGTGTTCCAGCAGGCGCTGCTGTTGAAATGGCGCACGATCCTCGACAATGTGCTGCTGCCGGCTGAGATCGTCGGCCTGCCGATGAAGGCGGCGCGGGAGCGCGCCCGCGATCTGCTCAAGATGGTCGGCCTCGCCGGTTATGAGGACAAATATCCGCAGCAGCTTTCCGGTGGCATGCAGCAGCGCACCGCAATCGCCCGCGCTTTCATCCACGATCCAAAGCTGATCCTGATGGACGAGCCGTTCGGCGCGCTGGACGCGCTGACGCGCGAGCAGATGAATCTTGAGATGCTCAGGATCTGGCGCGAAAGCGGCAAGACCATCATCTTCGTCACCCACAGCATCCAGGAAGCCGTCTTCCTGGGCTCCCATTGCGCCGTGCTCACCGCCGGTCCCGCTCGGATGGCGGAATATTTTCCGATCGAATTGCCGCTGCCCCGTGCGCTGCCGATCAAGACCACCGATGAATTCGGCGCCTACGCCCGGCGCATCTATGCTCAGCTCGGGCTCAGCACCAACGCCTGATCTGTCGCGCCTGCACGGCTGACGCGGGGCCGGAAGGCAGAATTGCGCATACGCATCATGCAACCGCACGCCTGTGGCAACCCACGCGCGCGTAGTACATCGGTCGGAGCGGGATCCCGCCCTTCCGGGGAATCTGACCACAATGGACATGCTCGTGGCGAGGGCGCCAGTTGCGCCGGTCATGGACGGCTTGCCGCCGGAGAAGCGGCGCTGGGCCGTTGCCGCGATCTTCACCGCGCTCGCAATGGCTTCGCTCGACACAGCGATTGCCAATATCGCCCTGCCGGCGATCGCGACCGATCTCCAGGTCAGCCCGGCGGATGTCGTCTGGGTCGTCAACGTCTACCAGATCGCACTGGTCGCGACCTTGCTGCCGCTTGGCGCGCTCGGGGAAATCGTCGGCCATGAGCGCATCTATCTCGGCGGCCTCCTGTTGTTTACGCTCGCCTCGCTCGGCTGCGCGCTCGCATGGTCGCTCGATAGCCTTCTCATTGCACGAGCGCTGCAGGGGCTGGGCGCCAGCGGGCTGATGAGCGTCAACACCGCGCTGGTCCGCTACGTCTACCCAAGCAGGATGCATGGCCGCGGCTTCGGCCACAACGCGCTGGTCGTCGCGACTGCCTTTACCCTCGGGCCGACGATCGCCTCGGGCATCCTGGCGTTCGGAACCTGGCCGTGGCTGTTTGCGATCAATATCCCGTTCGGCCTGATCGCGCTGTTCATCGGGATGAAGACGCTGCCGCCAACGCCGCGCGCCGTGCACGCCTTCGACTTCCCCGGCGCAGTGCTGGCCTCAGGCTGCCTCGGCCTCTTCATCATCGGCATCGGCAGCGCCGCGCACAAGACGTCGCCGGTATTGGTGTTGGTTGAGTTGGTCGGCGCGGTTGTGCTGGGCTGGCTGCTGATGCATCGGCATCGGGATCATCCGGCGCCGATGCTGCCGATCGACCTGTTCCGCCGGCCGATGTTCGCCTTGTCCGCGGCAACCGCGGTCTGCTCGTTCGCGATCCAGGGCCTCGCCTTCGTTTCGCTGCCGTTCTATTTCGAAGCCGTGCTGATGCGGTCGCAGGTCGAGACCGGATTCTTCATGACGCCCTGGCCTCTGGTTGTCGGAATCATGGCACCGATCGGCGGCCGATTGTCTGACCGCTACCCGGTCGGCATTCTCGGCGGTATCGGGTTAATCCTGCTCGGCCTCGGCATGACACTCTTGGCGACACTGCCCGCCTCGCCCAGCATTCCCGATATCGTCTGGCGCATGGTGATCTGCGGAATCGGGTTCGGCTTTTTCCAGACGCCCAATATGAAGGCACTGATGAGCAGCGCGCCGCCGCATCGCAGCGGCAGCGCCAGCGGCATCGTCGCCACTGCGCGCCTCACCGGGCAAACCATCGGCGCCGCGCTCGCGGCCTTCTGCTTTGCCATCGCCGGCCACGAAGGCGCAACCTACGCGCTAGCGCTGGGCGCCGGATTTGCCGTGCTCGGAAGCGCAATGAGCTTCCTGCGGCTGGCTGTCGCGCCCAAGGGCGCATGATCCTGCGCTAGAGCGTTTTCCAGCGAAGTGGAAACCGGTTCGCGTGAAGAAAACGCGTCAAAACAAGAATCTAGAGCTTCGGCTCTGATTCAATCAGAACCGAAAATGCTCTAGGCACAAGAAATCAAGAACACCGCATCATCCGGTTTGTTCCTGCCTCGCCGCCTACGCATTTTCTTGATTTGAATCGTTCTAGCGCCCGGTTCACACTCGCAGCGAGATCCAGTTGTGGAACTGGATCAAAATGGGGACTGCGATGGCTAACCTCACAATCAACGGCAAGAAAATCGAAGTCGATGTCGAGCCGGATACGCCGCTGCTCTGGGCGATTCGCGAAAACATTGGACTGACCGGCACCAAATATGGCTGCGGCATCGCGCAATGCGGCGCCTGCACCGTTCATGTCGACGGCGTGGCGATGCGCTCCTGCGGCGTGCTCGTCAGCGAAGCTGATGGCAAGGAAATCACGACCATCGAGGGCCTTGCCGCTGATGGCAAGCTGCACAAGGTGCAGCTTGCCTGGATCGAGCACGACGTGCCGCAATGCGGCTATTGCCAGACCGGCATGATCATGGCGGTGGCGGCGCTGTTGAAGGACAATCCGAAGCCAACCGACCAGGACATCGACGAAGCCATCACCAATATCTGCCGCTGCGGCACCTTCGCGCAGGTGCGTGAAGCGATCCACGCTGTTGCGAACGCGTGAGGTGCCATCATGAATCAGCACGTCATGCTCAATCGCCGCGCGTTCGTGATTGGCACCGCCGCGGCGGGTGCCGGCCTCGCACTCGGCTTCAATCTCCCGCTCGGCCCGACGGTGGCGCGGGCAGCCGATGGCTCGCCTGAAGTCAACGCCTGGGTGGTGATCCGCCCGGACGATACGGTGGTGATCCGTATCGCACGTTCGGAGATGGGCCAGGGCTCGCTCACCGGGCTTGCGCAGCTCGTCGCCGAAGAGCTCGAATGCGACTGGTCGAAGGTTACGACCGAATACCCGACACCGGGCCAGAGCGCGGCACGCGGCCGGCCATGGGGCGATTTCTCGACCGGCGGCAGCCGCGGCATCCGCGGCTCACATGATTACGTCCGCAAGGGCGGCGCCACCGCGCGGCTGATGCTGATCCAGGCCGCCGCCAACGAGTGGAAGGTGCCGGCCGCCGAATGCTCGGCCGCGAGCAGCGTCATCACCCATCTGCCGACGGGCCGGACCGCGACCTACGGCCAGGTGGCGGAAGCGGCGGCAAAGCTGAGCCCGCCGTCCGATGTGAAGCTGAAGGACTCCAAGGACTGGAAGATCGCCGGCAAGGGGCTGAAGCGCCTCGACACCGCCGACAAGACCACCGGCGCGATGGTCTACGGCGTCGACTTCAAATTGCCCGGCATGTTGAACGCCGCGATCAAGGATTGCCCGGTGTTCGGCGGCAAGCTGAAGAGCTTCGATGAGGCCAAGATCGCCAACATGAAAGGCGTCAAGAAGGTGGTGCGCGTCGGCGACAGCGGGGTTGCCGTCGTCGCCGACACCTGGTGGCACGCCAAGACCGCGCTCGATGCACTGCCGATCGAGTGGGACGAAGGCCCGAACGCCAAGACCTCGAGCGAGACGATCAGCAAATGGCTGGCCGAAGGACTCGAGCCGTCGCAGGCGGCGTTCGTTGGCAACCAGAACGGCAATGCGATGGCGGAGATCGCGCGTGCCGCAAAGGTGGTCGAGGCGGTCTACAACTATCCCTACCAGAACCAGGCGACGATGGAGCCGATGAACGCAACCGCGCTCCACACCGGCGACAAGCTCGATGTCTGGTGCGGCACGCAGAACGGCGAAGCTGCCTTCGCTACCGCGGTGCAAGCCTCAGGCCTTCCGCCTGAGAAATGCGACGTCCACAAGCTGATCCTCGGCGGCGGTTTCGGCCGGCGCGGCCAGAGCGATTATGTGCGGCAGGCGGTCTTGATCGCCAAGGAGATGCAGGGCACGCCGATCAAGCTGCTCTGGTCCCGCGAAGAGGACATGCAGCACGGCTTCTATCATCCGGTCACCCAATGCCGGATGGTCGGCGCCTTCGATGCCGACAACAACCTGACCGCGCTCCGGATGCGGATCTCCGGCCAGTCGATCCTGGCGCGGCTGCGGCCCGAGGCGATGATCAACGGCATGGACCCCGCGACCTTCCAGGGTCTTGCACCCAGCGGCGAAGCGGCGATCGGCTATTCGATCCCGAACCTGTTGATCGAACATTCGATGCGCAATCCGCACGTCCCGCCCGGCTTCTGGCGCGGCGTCAACATCAACCCGAACACGATCTATCTCGAGAGCTTCATGGACGAACTCGCGCATGCGGTCGGCCAGGATCCGCTCGCCTTCCGTCGCAAACTGATGGCGGGTCATCCGAAGCATCTGGCGGTGCTGAATGCGGTCGCCGAGCGGATCGGCTGGGATAAGCCGCCGCCGCAGGGCGTCTATCGCGGGCTCGCGCAGGTGATGGGCTATGGCAGCTATGTCGCCGGCGCCGCCGAGATCTCGGTGACCGACGGCAGCAAGATCAAGGTGCATCGCATCGTCGCCGCCACCGATCCCGGCTACGTCGTCAATCCGGCGCAGGTGGAACGGCAGGTCGCGGGCTCCTTCGTCTACGGCCTCTCCGCCCTGTTCTACGGCGGCTGCACCGTGAAGGACGGCCGCATCGAGCAGACCAACTTCGACACCTACAACTCGATGCGCATCAGCGAGATGCCGAAGGTGGAGACGATCCTGATGCCGAGCGGCGGCTTCTGGGGCGGCGTCGGCGAGCCGACCATCGGCGTCGCCGCGCCCGCGGTGCTGAATGCCTACTTCGCGGCGACTGGAAAACGTATCCGCTCGGTGCCGCTGCGGCAGCAGAACATCAGCTTCGCGTAAGGAAGTTGTGGTTCACAACCTGACAAGCGAGTCGTCCCGGGCTTAACTCGGGACGGCAAGACATTGCGGGCGCAAGCGACTAGTCCGCCGCTTTTCAATGAACGCACTATTTTACGGACCGCATCAATCATCCCGCAACCAGCGCTGTTGATCATGGCAAGTGTCGCTTGCGCGTCGCGCGAATGACGGAATACTGCCGCCCCGGCTAGGAATCGTGCGAATCACGGGCGGGGGAATCGGCATGAAGCGCTACGTCGGCTTGGCGGTGGCGACTCTATTGTGGTGCGGTAGCGGTGCGGGCGCCGAGGCGCAGAGCCTTCCATCCTACATGGCGCCGATCTCCGGCAAGACGAACGCGACACCCGCCGACACCGCGACCAAGGACGTGCTGGCGCTCAACACCGCGATGTTTGAGCTGTATGGCGACGCGGCAAAGATTTTCCAGAAGAACATCCTGAGCAAGCACCCGGTCATCCTTGCGCTGTTTTCCGGCGCTGGCGGCAGGATGATCCTTTATCGTCCGGGAATGGCGCCGACGGAGGCGCCGCAGGTGCCGATGGTCTACCAGTTGCTGAAGTCGGTGGGTCACAGCACGATGGCCTTGGCCGAAGTGGTCGGCCCCTATGTCGACAATCCCGGCGACAAATCCTGGCGCGGCTCGATGCTCGCCTATCGCAGCCGCATGCAATCGGCGCTCGATGGGCTGGACCGCACGCCGATGGAAGCCGGCTGGCGCGACAACAACCGCACCATCCTGCAGAACAACCTCGCCTTCATGGACGAATGCCTCGCCAAGGACGCCATTCCATTTGCGACGCTCGAGGCTTTCGGCAAGAAGCAGGCGCCGTACCTCGCCAAGAACGTTGCATGGGCGGCAGAGACTCAAGTTGCGCACTGGATGGGCGTGCTGGCGGACTGGAAAGCCCAGCTTGGCGCCGATTGGGACAAGACCTATGCCGCGAGCAACACCATCTATGTCGCGCGCCAGAACAACGTGCTGTTCAGCGTGCTCGCGCAGTTCTTCGGTCCCGATGCCATCAATGATCGCCTGCTCCTGATCGAAACCATCTCGTTCACAACGACGCCTGCGGACATGTTGGAATCGCTGACGCGGATCATCGCGGATCGCTCGGTCGGTTCGCTGTTCTTCGGCAACTATCATCTGATGGACTATGAACTGATGGGCGGCGATGCGCGTGTCGCGATATCAGCCGAGACCAAGAAGCGCGGCATGACGACGTTTCTGCCGCCGGCCGTGCCATTCGGCTCAAAGCAATGGCCGACCCTGGTCACGCCCGGTCCTGGCCCCGCATCGATCGCGGACTTGCGATAGTGTTTCCGTGTCGGCGTGTGATTCGGGCGCAACGACGATCTGATATCGGGCACGCCTGATAGTGTTGACCGAGGGGGTAAGGGGCATGCGGCCTTCGCGAAGGGAGTTCGTGAAGTGGGTCACGGCGAGCGGGATAGCGCTCAGCCTGTCACGATTGGGGGCGGCCGAGCCGGCGGGCTATCCGGCGCGCGCGGTGCTGCCCGGACGGCAGAACTGGAATCCGGCGGCCGATGGCCGCGGTCGCATCGATGGCGTCGCCAAGGTCACCGGCGCCAAGCTCTACGCCTCCGATTTTCGCGCCGCCGACCTGCCGGGATGGCCGGCCACGACGTCGCACGCGATCCTCGTCCGCGCGAGTGATGCGACGCGTGTCTATCTCGGCATGGACCTCGCACGCCTCAGCGGCGCGCTGAAGCCGTCGGTCGTGGTGACGGCCGAGGAGCTTGCGAAGATCGGCGCCCGCGTCCCTGAATTCTATGCCGGCGATCTGTTCTGCCCAGTCGGCAAGACGCCGCTTTATATGGGACAGCCGGTGGCGCTGTTGATCTTCGAGCAGTTCGACGCCTTCGATCGTGCGCGGCTGGCGCTGCGCGACGGCACCTTCGTGAAGTCAGGCGAAGAGACCGGTCCGGTCTCCGTTCCCAATTACGCCGCCTTCCGCTTCACGCGCGTGGCCGGGCCGACGCCCGAATCCCCCGACGTGTACTCGCCGATCCAGGCCGGCTGGGTGACGCCGGGGCGGCTCCAGGACACCACGCTTCCGGTCTGGTCCTCCTTCGCCAAGGAGACGCTGGCGCCCTATGGCAAGGCGGCGCGGTATGGCGAGCAGATCCGCGCCGAACTGGATGCGAAGAACCCCGCAATGTTGGTGCTCGATCGCACCTTCGAGACCCAGTCGGTCGACCCGATGTTCCTCGAACCGGAATGCGGCCTCGGCTGGTACGACAATAGAGGCGGGAATCTCGAACTCGTGCTCGGCGTGCAGTCGCCCTATGAGGCCACCGAGTCGATCGCGTACCTGCTCGGGCAAGCCCGCCCTCCCTTCAAGCCCGCGCACATCAACACGCAGTTCACCTATATCGGCGGCGGCTTCGGCGGCCGCGACCACACGCCCTTCGTGCTCTATGTCGCGCTCGCTGCGATGTTCTTTCCGGGACGGCCGGTCCGGCTCGCGCATGATCGCTATCAGCAATTCCAGGGCGGCATCAAACGCCATCCGTTCAAGATGCGATCCCGGATCGGGATCGACCGCGCAACCGGCAAGATCCAGGCTTTCGCGGCCGATCACGTGCTCGATGGCGGCGGCCTCGCGAACTTCTCGTCGAGCGTGGCGGTCGTCGGCGCCACGGCGGCGATCGGCATCTATGACGTCCCGAAGGTCGACGTCACCACGGTGGCCGTGCATTCGCGCGGCGTGACCGCGGGCTCGATGCGCGGCTACGGGACCATACAGACCATGTCCGCGCTCGAAGTGCTGATCGACGAGGCCGCAGCCGCCTTGCCGCTCGATCCGATCGAATTCCGGCGGCGCAATGCGCTCAAGCAGAATGGCCGGACCATGACGGGAAATCCGTACATCGTGTCGGTCCGCACGCCGGAGATCCTGGACAAGCTCGAGACACATCCGATCTGGCGGCAGCGCGCCGCAGAGAAGGCGCGGCTTGCACACAGCGGCGTCCTGGTCGGCACCGGCGTCGCCTGCGTCACCAAGGATTACGGCACCGGCGCGGACTGCTCGCTCGGACGTGTCGAGATTGCAGCCGACGGCAGGATCTCGATCCATTGCGATCATGTCGAGATGGGCAATGGCATCGGAACCGCGCTCGCCAACCGCGTCGCGATCCATCTTGGCGCGGCAGCCGACGAAGTGTCGGTGGCCCGCATCGATACCTATGATGCGCTGGGTCTCGTCACCTCAGGCGATCCCTACACGATGGATCAGAAGACCCAGGACGCGGCTGCGAGGAATCCGCGCTGGGTGCCTGCGATCAGTTCGGCCACCAGCGCCTCGATCGGCGCGCATGTCGGGACCCATGCGGCCGCTGAGGCGGCGCGCGTCATCTTCCGCTATGCCTGTGGCCGGCGGCGCTCGAACTCTGGCGCATCCCGCCCTCCGATCCGCGGGCGAGGGATTTCGCCAAAGCGCGCTGGAAGGATGGACAGCTCATCCTGCCCGGCCTTGCGCCGCTGGCACTGCCGGCGCTTGCCGCAACCGCGCATGCGCGCAACCTCGTGACCGGCGCGATCACCCACAGCTTCTCCCGCTGGGCCTGGTCGCGCGCGCGGTTCCAGTTCGGCGCCGAGCAGCACCGGGCCGAGATCGATGCGCTCGCGGTGCGCAGGGGCAGCGGGAAATTCACCGCGCTCAATCGCGTCAGCGTGTGGTTTCCGCCAACCGACAACAACAGGATCGGCACGGCCTACGCCTCGATGTGCGGCACGCTGGTTCGCGTCGAGATCGAGCGCACGACCGGCGCGCTGCGCATCGCCAAGGCCTACAGCGTGCTCGAATGCGGCCAGCCGCTGGTGCCGGAAGTCGTGCTCGGCCAGTCGCAGGGCGGCTTTGCCATGGGCGTCGGCTACGCCCTGCTGGAATCGCTGCCGCCTCACGAAGGCGGTCCCGGCAACGGGCAATGGAACCTCGGGCAATATCTGGTGGCGCGGGGATCGGACCTGCCGCTGCGCGATCTCGAGATCGAGATGCTGCCGCCACTCACGCCGGACGAGCCGCCGAAAGGCATGGCCGAAGTCGTGATGGTCCCCGTGGTCCCTGCCCTTCTCAACGCCATCTTCGACGCCACCGGCCACCGCTTCAATTCGTTGCCGGTCACCCAGGCCATGCTCAAGGGAGCCCTCGCGTGACAAGGCTTGCGATCACGATCAATGGCCGCGCGATCGATCCGATCGAGGTCCGCGACGATCTCTCGATGAACGACTTCCTGCGTGAACATCTCGGCATGACCGGTACCAAGTTCGGCTGCGGCGCCGCACAGTGCCTGAGCTGCACGATCATCGTCGACAACCCCGATGGCACCAGCGACACCAGTCCGACCTGCGTCGTGCCGGCCGCGAGCTTCAACGGCAAGGCGATCCGGACCGTCGAGGGTCATGCGAGAGGTGGCCAGCTTACCGCACTTCAGCAAGCCTTCATCGATCACTTCGCCTTCCAGTGCGGCTACTGCACCGCCGGCTTTCTGAACGAAGCGCAGGTCCTCCTGGAACGTCTCGCGAAGAAGCCGGTGGCGCGAACCGAGCTCGAGAAGACCATCGAAGAAGCGCTTGACGGACATATCTGCCGCTGCACCGGCTACGTCAAATATCATGAGGCCGTCCGCGACGTGATCCTCGCCGATCCCCAGCGTTATCTGGCCTGACCATGACATCGGAAACGCGCTTTCGGATTGTCGTTGCGGTGGCGGCGCTCGGCCTGAGCATGGTCACGGGTTATGCGGCCTCGCAGACCGCATCACATGGCCTGGCTTCGCCTGACAGCTTTGCCGGGATCGCCGACAGCGACGCGCGATCGGCGGCGATGTTCACCGAACTCGGCAAGGTGCTGACGCATCCGCGCTGCGTGAACTGCCATCCCGCCGGCGACCGCCCGCGCCAGGGCGACGAGGGCCGGCCGCATCAGCCACCGGTCACCCGCGGCGCCGACGGCCACGGGCTGGCGGCGATGCGGTGCTCCGCCTGTCACGGCAACGCCAATTTCGAGCCCGGCCGCATACCGGGCCACTCGGAATGGCACCTCGCGCCGCGGGAGATGGGTTGGGAAGGCAAGTCGCTCGCCGAGATCTGTGCCCAGATCAAGGACCCGGCCCGCAATGGCGGCCGCAAGGTCGAAGAGCTGATCCACCACATTGGCGAGGATACGCTGGTCGGCTGGGCGTGGCAGCCTGGCTTCGGCCGCTCCCCCGCGCCGGGCACGCAAAAACAGGCGGGCGCGCTCGTCGAAGCATGGGCGAAGAGCGGCGCGGCTTGTCCTGCGAGATAGTTCGCGACGCGCCATCATGGATGCGTGCAAGATGGTGGGTAGGATGGGTAGAGCGCAGCGAAGCAATCCATTTCTCCGCAAGTGGCGCGATGGATTGCTTCGCTGCGCTCGCAATGACGGGGATGAGTTCTGATTCAACTTTCAAACAGCGTGGGGATGTGAGTTCGCGTTCTCGCGGCGCTCTGCGTCCGAGGTTTGCGTTACTTTCCGCCCTCTCATCGAACAGAGGGCGCAGGGAAAGCCGGGTGCCGGTTGCACCCATGGGTCCCGTGCAACAAAAAGCACGGGGGTAGGACCACAGGTTCAACCGAAGCATTCCGGCTTTCCCTGCGCGATG
>NZ_JBVAPG010000103.1:0-29960 GCF_055413685.1 Bradyrhizobium sp. LeoA1Lang
CGTCGTGCCGACGAGCTTCCGATCTGGCTGCACCAATACAACTGGCATCGGCCTCACGGCGGTATAAAATCTCAAACGCCGATCAGCAGACTCGGTCTCACCGAGGACAACCTCTTGAGGCTCCACAGCTAGAGCGGGATGACGATTCGAAGAAAAGTCATCCCGTCTAGTGGACATTGATGCGCCTGTCCCGGGTTACGCGTTCCGCTCCCCCGGGCTACGAACTACTTGCCGTTACTGCCCGTGAGTGGTCAGCGTCTGTTGGCACGCCTTGGTGAGGCGGCCACGGTGCTCCTTCAGGCAGGCCAGCACAGCATCATCGCCCTTGTCGAGATACGGCCGGCAGAACCGCGACGCGTCGCGTGTACAGGCCTCCCGCCCCTGCTGCTGCGCCGAGGCCGCGGATGCCGCCAGAAGCAGCGGAATCACGAACAGCAATCTGGTCATTTCTCAAGCCTTCGTATTGGCAATAGGCGAGACAACGGCGTTCTATATTGTTGCCTCACGCTGAAGAAGGTTCAAACAACCGCACCCGCGGCCCAGTTCCGGCCAAACGTCGCGGCGAACGGATGTGATGATCATCACACAGAACAAAGGCCGAATTTTCTTCGCCAAAGCGGGGCGCGTTGGGATCGCGTTAAGACCTCGTTGGCACTAATGGATCGTTACGAGCGAGCCCCGAGTTTCCCAAGAGAGTAGCGATGCGTAATCCGATAGGCCTGATGCTGGCCGTTGTTGTTGCGGCGGTCGTGATCGCCGGAGTGTGGTTCTGGACTGCTGCGCCGCGGGCCGATGCGGCTCCGCCACAAACCGTCGCCGCCCGGCCGGCGGATTCGCTGCCGCCAGCCGCCACGAAATCGGCCACCAAGGACGATGTCGAGACCACCGCCGCGGTGTCGAAACAGGCGGCTGCCGCCCCGGCGCCTGCTCCCGCACCGGCACCCGCGCCGATGCAGGCGAAATCGACCTGCGCCAATCCCGATGCGCTCGGCGTCAGCCGCACCGTCGTCATCGACACCACGGGCGGACCGGGCTTCGGCTTCCTGCAGTACAAGCAATTCGACTTCCTGACCGACAAGGAGGTCGTGCTGACCTTCGACGACGGCCCGTGGCCGACCACGCCGGCGGTGCTGAAGGCGCTGGCCGACGAATGCACCAAGGCCGTGTTCTTCCCGATCGGCCTGCACACCACCTATCATCCGGAGATCCTGAAGCAGGTCGCCGCCGCCGGCCACACGGTCGGTGCGCACACCTGGTCGCACGCGCATCTCGACAGCAAGAAGCTGACGGAGCAGCAGGCCAAGGACGAGATCGAGAAGGGATTCAGCGCCGTGAAGATGGCGCTCGGTACCGCGCCCTCGCCGTTCTTCCGCTTCCCGGCGCTCGCCCACACCCAGGCGACCCTCGCCTATCTGGAGAGCCGGAACATTGCGAGGTTCTCCGTCGACGTCGATTCCCTGGATTTCAAGTCCACCTCGCCTGACCAGGTGGTCCAGACCGTCATGACCAAGCTGGACAAGCAGGGCAAGGGCATCATCCTGATGCACGACCTGCAGAAGCACACCGCGCAAGCCCTGCCGACGCTGCTGCGTCGCCTGAAGGCCGGCGGCTACAAGGTGGTCCAGATGAAGGCGAAGGAGCCGCTGGAAACCCTGCCCGAATACGATGCCCTCATGGTCAAGGACATGAAGGTCCCCGCCGTGAGCGCGCGTCCGCTCTCCAGCGTGGTGCAGACCGTTTCGCAGCAGTAACTGATCGAACAGCGACCTATCCGCGTATCGTCATGGCCGGGCTCGTCCCGGCCATCCACGTTTTTGGAACGACTTTATGTGGGGAAGGGATCACGAAAAGCGCGCACCAGACGCTCACCGCTGAGTTCGTTGCGGGAATGCTGAGCGTGGTGCCGCAAGAGGGACTCGAACCCCCGACCCCGTCATTACGAATGACGTGCTCTACCAACTGAGCTATTGCGGCGGACCCGTTCGGCGACTGGCCGGAAAGCGCGTGCGCACTGATATCGGGCGTGGCCTCGATTGGCAAGGTTGACGCGGTCATTTGACCGCGCCTCAGCTCCCCCAGCGGGACAGAAACCCGCGCCAGCCGCCGGCCTGGGCCTTGGGCGGGCCGATTTGCTCGGAAAATTCGTCGCGGGTGCCGTCTTCCTCGATCCCGGGGTCGTCGGGGGCGCGGACGATGGGAATCACGGCCGGAATCGGCGCCGGCGGCGTTTTGGGGATGTCCTGGCGTTCGCGGAACAGCGGCGCGACCGCCGCAGGCGATGATTCGGCCGGTGCCGGCTGTGGCGCGGGCGGGGTGGACGCCGTCGCCGGCGGTGGGGCGGAGGCTGGTTCCACCGGGGCCTGGGGTGCGGCCAGCGGGGTGTTGTCCTGCGGGGCGGGTGGCGCTGCTTCAACCGGTTTTATGATGTCGACCGGCTTTTCGGCCACCGGCTCGAGCGGTTTTGCGGGCGGCGCGCTCGGGGCTTCCTTCGGCAACTCGATCCGCTTTGAGGCGAGCATCGCTTCCTCGAACGGCGAGGATTCGATGGCCGGGCCCTTGTCGGACGGGAGCGCGGCAACCGGGGTCTGCCACTGGAAGGCATCGAGCCGGCCGGTGACCGGCGAGACCGGCCGCCAGCGATCGCTGACATAGCCGTCCGCAGTCCAGGCCGGATCGTGCAGTGCGCGCACCGCGCGCAAGGTCCAGGCGCGGGCGCGGCCGCTGTCGCCATGCTCGGTGCGCTCGATCTCGGCCATCAACAGCGCCACGCGCTGTGTCGGCGCGGCGATGAAGGGCGTAAGCGCCTCGCGTGCCTTGGCGAATTCGGCGGCGTCGATGGCCGCGCGCGCGATCGCGAGCGCGCCCTCGATATTGCCTGGTGTCTTCGCCGCCAGCGTCTCCACCCGCACCAGCCGCTGCCGCGCGGAGTCCCCTAGCTTCACATGCGCATAGGCATCGGCGAGATCGGGATGCGGCTGCGACAGCCACGCGGTCTCGACGATCTTCATCGCGCGCCGAACCTGATACGCCTCGCTCTCATATTTGGCGGCAAGCACCGCGGCCGGGATCAGCGTCGGCGCGAGCTTGATCGCCTCCATCACGCTCTCGCGCGACAGGTCGCGGTCGACGGCCTCGAACTCCAGCGCGCGTGCGGCGAGCAGCACGCCGCGCTGCCGCCGATAGGTCGCCTTATTGATCAGGCCGGACGTCTGGTTGTTGTCGAGGATCGCCAAGGCGCCGGCCCAGTCACCCTTGGCGCAGCAGAAGCCGAGCACGGCCTGCGAGGCCCATGGCGAGGATGGCGAAACCTTCAGCGCCTCTTCCGCGATCATGACCGCGGCGACCGCATCGTCTGAACGCTGCGCCTCGATGAACAGGCCGCGCAGGCCGAGCAAGCGCGTATCCTCGCGCTCGGCCATCGCGCGGAATGCGGCTTGCGCGCCGGCACGATCGCCGTCGAGCTGCGCCGATTGCGCGTTGAGGAGAAGCGTCAGCGGATCGCTGCCGGCGTGACGCCGCGCCGTTTCCGCATGCTGTCGCGCCGCTGTCGAATCGCCATGGCCGATCGCGAGCAGCCCTTGGGTGATCGCGTGACGGCCACGCGCATGACGGCGCTCGCGCCGACCGCGCTGGATGCGCGCCGGCACCCGCCACAGGCCGCGCAGGATCGACCAGACGATGACGGCCACGACCGCGACGATGCCGAGCCCCAGCGCGAATACCGGCAGCGTGGTTGTCATGCGCCCGCCGGCCCAGGACAGCACGACGTCGCCGGGCTGGTCGGCGACCCAGGCGGCGCCGGCCGCGGCAAGCGCGATCAACACAAGAAACACAATGATCCGGATCATGGAGAACCTACTGTCCGGCCTTCGCGAGCCCAGCCATGGCGTTATCGGCGAATGTTCGCGAGGCCGCCAGCGCTGCGGCGCGCGCTTCGACTTTTTCGAGCCACGCTTGCGCCGCCGTGCGATCAGCGGGCGCCAGCGTCATCAGTTCGCGTTGCGCCTCACCGAGATCGTTGCGCAGCGCAGCCTGGGTGATGCGCGCAACCACGCTGCCGCGATCGGTGCCGGCCGCATCGGTGCGCTCGATGCGCACGAGCTTTGCCGCGCCCGCCTGCAGGCGATCAACGATGCCGGTGCCGGTGGTGGCAGCGGACGCGGGCGGAGGTGGCGCAAGCTTTGGCACGATCTCGAGGAGCTGGCGGCAGAGCGCACCCGCGCTCGGCACGCCGGAGGCCGCGAACGCATCGAGCGGCTTGAGCACATCGGGGTTTTCCGCAAACTGCTTGGCGGCCTCGAGCGGCGCCGCATAGGCATCGCCGTGGCGGACCGCGACATCGAGCAGCGATGCGGCAACCACGCGGCGCAGCGGCATGTCGTCAGCGGGCTTGTTGCCTTGCTGGGCCAACTCAGCCGTTTGCTTCCGTACGGCGCTCTCGATCCTTGCGATGCGATCGTTGATAACAGAAAGATCCTGCGCGGGCGCGGACCCATCGCGTGGCATCGATTTCACCTGATCGATCGCAGCAGTCAGTCTGTCCGATTGCGCGCGTGACGCTGCAAGTTCGCCGCGCAACGCATTCGCGGATTTCTCCAGCCCGTCGATCCGCGCGGTCAGTGCCTGATCGCCTGAAGCCTGCCTGCTGATCTTAGCTTCCACGCCTGCGACACGCCCGGTGAGCTCATCGATGGCGCCGGCGCTAAGCTGCGGCACAGGCGGCTGCGCCGGCTGTACCGCGGGCCAGCCGAGCAAACAGCCGACGCCGATCACCAGCGCGGCAGCGACGGCGCCCGAAACAGGGGCGATCACCCAGGGCGAGATCGGCCGAGGCGGAGCTTCGGAGGACGAGGGTTCCGGATCCGGCGCGGCCGCAGCCGTCTCCACCGCAGGCTCGGGCTGCGGTGTTGCTTCGGCGGCCGCCGCTTCACCGCTCACATTCTCGCTATCCGCCTGCGCACTATCCGGGCTTACGGAATCCGTTTTGGGCGGTTCGCTCGACACCTCGGTCGCCTTGAGATCGATGGTCGGCGGTGCGCGCCGCGGTCGGGCGGAGGAATCCGCCGCCGATTCCGTGTCTTCGGGCCTCTCATCGACCATGCAGCGGTTCCCTTGACTGTTGATACGCCGAACCCGGGAAAGCCAGGATTTACCACAACAAGACTTACCAGAATCGGACCGTTCTCTTAAGCCAATCAGGGCCGCAAAGCACGCGTCAGAGCCTCGAACAGGGCATTTTCGTCCGGCGAGGCGGCGGTGACGGCCTGGGTGGCTCCGGCCTCGCGCAGGACGGCGGCAACGCCCGCCGAAATGCAACAGTGCGGCAGCGCCAGGGCCGATATTTCGAGCCCTTCGGCCCGCGCCGCATCGAGGAACGCCCGCGCGCTACGGCGGGAATAATGCAGCACGGCCTCGATACCGCCCGCCATGAAAGCGTCACACACCTGCCGCGGCAGGCCGGCCACCGGGCTCATCCGGTAAGTCGTGCGGGTTATGACCGTAAAGCCCGCTTCCCCCAGCTCGCCGGCGAGATCGCGCGAAAGATCGGCGCCCGCGAGATAAAGCAAAGTCGCCGCCTTTTTCAGTTTCTTGGCTTTCCTGCGCGCCCGCACGAGCTCGTAGAGCGCGGTCGCATCCCCGTCAGCGCTTGCCACCTCGCCAAATCCGGCCTCGCGGGCCGCGGCGGCGGTATGCTCGCCGACCGCAAACAGCGGCAGGCGAAGCAGCGCATGGCCGGCGAGCTGGGGCGCGGCAGCGCGCAGCGCGTTGGCGCTGGTCACGATGACGGCGTCATAGCCCGCCGCATCTTCTTCCTCGAATGGCAGCGCCTCGAACCGTAGCGCCGGCGCGAGCAGGACCTCAAAACCCCGGTTGCGCAAGCTATCGGCAGTGGCCTCGGCGTCTCCTTGCGGGCGCGTGACAAGAACGGCCATCTTCAGGCTTTCAGGAGCGACATTTGGGGCTGAACCGACGATTGCACGCTGTGACCTCACAATGCTACCGAGTGACGGACGGAAGATAGCAAGCGATAGCACAAGGACCGAGATTGGGTAACGACACGCCGATGCTGGTGTTGGGTATAGAGACCACCTGCGATGAAACCGCGGCCGCTGTGGTCGAGCGCCAGAGCGACGGCAGCGGACGAGTCTTGTCCAACATCGTGCGCTCGCAGACAGAAGAGCATGCACGCTTCGGCGGCGTGGTGCCGGAGATCGCCGCGCGCGCCCATGTCGACCTGCTCGACGGCATCATCGATCGCGCCATGAAAGAGGCTGATGTCGGCTATGCGCAATTGTCCGCCGTCGCGGCTGCCGCAGGCCCGGGCCTGATCGGCGGCGTCATCGTCGGCCTCACCACGGCAAAAGCGATCGCAATGGTGCACGAGACGCCGCTGATCGCGGTGAACCATCTGGAGGCGCATGCGCTGACGCCGCGGCTCACTTGTGCGTTGGCGTTTCCCTATTGCCTGTTCCTGGCCTCCGGCGGCCATACCCAGATCGTCGCCGTCGTCGGCGTCGGCCAGTATGTGCGGCTCGGCACCACCGTCGATGACGCCATGGGCGAGGCCTTCGACAAGGTCGCAAAGATGCTGTCGCTGCCCTATCCGGGCGGGCCGGAGGTGGAGCGCGCGGCCGAAGGCGGCGACGCCACGCGCTTTGCGTTTCCGCGGCCAATGCTCGGCCGCGCCGACGCCAATTTCTCACTGTCAGGCCTGAAGACCGCCGTGCGCAACGAAGCGAGCCGATTGGCGCCGCTGGAGCCGCAGGATGTCAGCGATCTCTGCGCCGGTTTTCAGGCCGCGGTGCTGGAATCGACTGCGGACCGGCTGAGTGTCGGGTTGAGATTGTTCCATGAGCAATTCGGTCCGCCGCGCGCGCTGGTCGCGGCCGGCGGCGTCGCCGCCAATCATGCGATCCGCGGCGCGCTGCAGGATATCGCCGCCAGTGCACAGACGACGCTGATCATTCCGCCGCCCGCGCTCTGCACCGACAATGGCGCGATGATCGCGTGGGCCGGCGCCGAGCGGATGGCGCTCGGCCTCACCGACACGATGGACGCGCCGCCGCGCGCCCGCTGGCTGCTCGACGCCAACGCCAACGCGCCCGCGGGCTACGCCAACACCCGCGCGGGATTCTGAGATGTTTGAAGGATCACGCCGCAGACGCCGTGCCACCTCGCCTCGCTTGCGGGGAGAGGTCGGATTTGCGCGTAGCGCAAATCCAAGTGAGGGGGAGCCTCCGCGCACACCTCACTTTGCGGATTCGCGGAGAGCAGCCCCTCACCCCAACCCTCTCCCCGCAAGAGCGGGGAGAGGGAGTTCAGATGAGTCTGCCTGATGCCGGCGCATCAATCCGTTGGCGTGATCGGCGCAGGCGCGTGGGGCACGGCGCTCGCGGCTGTCGCAGCACGCGCCGGTCGCGATGTCACGCTCTATGCGCGCGACGCGGCGCACGCTGCGCAGATCCAGGCGACGCGCGCCAATCCAAGACTGCCCGGCGTGCTTCTCGATGCCAGCGTCAAGGTAACCGCCGACATCGCCGCGACTGCCCGCGCCGATCTCATCCTGGTCGCCACCCCCGCGCAGCATCTGCGGGCGGCCGTCATGCATCTGGCGCCGCAACTTGCGAAGGCGACCCCGGTGATCGCCTGCGCCAAGGGCATCGAGCGCGGCACCCACAAATTCATGACCGACGTGATTGCGGAAGCCGCGCCCGACGCGACGCCGGCGATATTGTCGGGACCAAGCTTCGCCGACGATGTCGCGCGCGGACTTCCAACAGCGGTGACGCTGGCGACGAGAGATGAAGCGCTGGCGAGCTCGCTGGTGCAGGCGCTGGGATCGCCGACCTTCCGGCCCTATCACACGACCGACGTCCGCGGCGTCGAAATCGGCGGTGCCGCCAAGAACGTGCTGGCGATCGCGGCGGGCATCGTGGCTGGCCGCGAGCTCGGAGCGTCGGCGCTTGCCGCGTTGACCACGCGCGGCTTCACCGAACTGGCCCGGCTCGGCCGCGCCTGCGGCGCCCGCGCCGAAACCTTGGTGGGACTGTCCGGCCTCGGCGACCTGATCCTGAGCTGCTCCAGCCCGCAGTCGCGTAATTTCGCACTCGGCATTGCGCTTGGCCGCGGCGAACGGCCCGCGACCGGCAAGCTCGCCGAAGGGGAATTCACAGCGCCGGTGCTGATCGAGCTTGCGGCTTCGCAAGACATCGAGATGCCGGTATCAAATGCGGTCGCAGCGATCCTTACCAAGCAATTGACGATCGATGCTGCGATCGAGGGCCTCTTGACGCGGCCGTTCAAGGCGGAGGGATGACGATGGCGTACTGGCTGGTGAAATCCGAACCGTCGAGCTGGTCCTGGGAGCAGCAGGTGGCGAAGGGCGCCAAGGGCGAAGCCTGGACCGGCGTGCGCAACTTCACCGCGCGCCAGAATCTCGTGAACATGAAGAAAGGCGACAAGGCCTTCTTCTATCACTCCAACGAGGGCAAGGAGATCGTCGGCATCGCCGAGATCATCAAGGAGGCCTATCCCGACCCGACCGACAAAACCGGCAAATTCGTCTGCGTCGACATCAAGGCCGACAAGCCCCTGAAGACGCCGGTGACGATCGGAGCGATCAAGGCCGAGACAAAGCTCGCCGATATGGCGCTGGTCAAATATTCGCGCCTGTCGGTACAGCCCGTGACCGCGGATGAGTGGAAGATCGTCTGCAAGATGGGCGGGCTGTGACAAGCGCCGCCGCGTAACTTCGTAGGGTGGGCAAAGCGAAGCGTGCCCACCACCACGAGCGGAATGCTTGATGGTGGGCAGGCTTCGCTTTGCCCACCCTACAAAATCTTCAAACCGCCGCCGCGGTCACCACCTGCGCCAATAGCTGCTCGCGCTTGGCTTGCGTGCGGTAGCCCTTCATGGTCGCGGCAAATCGCTCCAGGATGCCGTCCTCGAAGGCGGTGACGATGGTGTCGTGGACGTAGCTCTTGCGGCAGATCGCGGGCGTATTGGAGAGTTCATCGGCGG
Source organism: Bradyrhizobium sp. LeoA1Lang (assembly GCF_055413685.1). Classification (NCBI taxonomy): domain Bacteria; kingdom Pseudomonadati; phylum Pseudomonadota; class Alphaproteobacteria; order Hyphomicrobiales; family Nitrobacteraceae; genus Bradyrhizobium; species Bradyrhizobium sp. LeoA1Lang. Next base: position 9,022 of record NZ_JBVAPG010000103.1, read on the forward strand.
CGGCACGCACCGCTTCCAGCACCTGCTTCTTGCGGCCGCGGGCGCTGGATGCCGGCGTGATCCGCGACAGCGACTCCAGCACGACCGCAGAAGCCATCAGCGTGCGAAAATCCTTCAGCGAAATCTTGATGCCGGCGATCTCGCGCAGGAATGCATTCACCGCCGTCGTCGACGCCGCGCGCACGATGCCCGACCTGTCGCGATACTGGAACATGCGCTTGCCCGGCACGCTACGCAGAATGCCGATCGCGCGCACCAGCTTGGCCGCGTCGCATTCCTTGCGCACGGCCTTGCCGCCCTTGGCCTTGAAGGTCAGCACCACGCAGTCGTCTTCGAGCGTGACGTTCGACTTCAAGAGCGTGGTGGCGCCGCGAGTGCCGTTCAGCCGCGCATAGGATTCGTTGCCCGGGCGGATCGCCGTGCGCGCGATCAATTCGATCACCGCCGACAGCGCGAATTCGCGCGTCGGCTCGTCGTCGGACAGGTATTTCGAGACGTTGCGCCGGATCTTCGGCAGCGCCCCCACCAGCTTTGCCAGCCGATGCGCCTTGCGATGCTCGCGCACCTTCTCCCAGTCGGCGTGATACCGGTATTGCAGCCGTCCGGCGGCGTCGCGCCCAATCGCCTGCAAATGCGAGCTGGGATCGTGGGAATAGCGCACCTCGCGATAGGCCGGCGGCACTGCCATCGCGTGCAGGCGGCGGATGGTACGGGCATCGCGGATGTGCGAGCCGTTGGCGCGAACAAAGGAATAGCTCTTGCCGCGCTTGACACGGCGGATGGTGAGCAGCGCCTGGTCGCCGAGCTTCAGGCCCAGTTCCTCGGCCAGCTCCCTCACCGAGGTCTTGACGGTGATCTTCTGCGTGGGGGTGGGCAGCTTGCGCGGCCACTGGCCCAATGCTTTCGCCAGGGGCAGGGTTGGATCGGCGGAAACGGGCCGCGTAGCCACAAAATTCTGCTGATCCATCATGACCGTTGACGCCTTGGCTCCACTGTTTATCGGTAATGCCGATTTTTATGGCTTGGTTCCGGAGGACCGTCCGGTCCCGGAGACGCCATTTAGGGGGTTCCTTTACCTTTTGCGAGTCGCGAATCAGTCATTAACGGTTTCTAATTACCGCTCATGGGTGCCATTCGCGCGATAACGTTGATTTTGACTTCGCTCAAAACGTGATTTTGATCGCTCCGTTTAACTGGGACCAAGGCTCCGGCAGGAGAGCCGACCAAGGTCCAAGTCGCCAGCGCTTGTCCGGGCATTGTCCGGCGACGCATAATCACCGTAACGATCAAGACGGCCCGCAACACCGGGATCACGCGGGCCGGATGTCGAGTGGAGGGAATGATGTCCGAGAAGACCTATGACGTCTCAGCCGATTGGGCCAAGCGCGCCTATGTCGACGACGCCAAGTACCGGGAGATGTATGCGCGCTCGGTTTCCGACCCCAACGGCTTCTGGGCCGAGCACGGCAAGCGCATCGACTGGATCAAGCCGTACACCAAGGTCGAGAACGTCTCCTTCGCGCCCGGCAACATCTCGATCAAATGGTTCGAGGACGGCGTGCTCAACGTCGCCTGGAACTGCATCGACCGCCATCTCGAGACCCGCGGCGACCAGACCGCGATCATTTGGGAGGGCGACGATCCCTCGAAGTCGAAGCACATCACCTATCGCGAGCTGCACGACGAAGTCTGCCGGATGGCCAACATCCTGCGCAACCGCAACGTCGCAAAGGGCGACCGCGTCACCATCTATTTGCCGATGATCCCCGAGGCCGCCTATGCGATGCTGGCCTGCGCGCGGATCGGCGCGATTCATTCGGTGGTGTTCGCGGGCTTCTCGCCCGACAGCCTCGCCCAGCGCATCAACGACTGCAAATCCAAGATCGTCATCACCGCCGATGAAGGATTGCGCGGCGGAAGGAAGGTGCCGCTGAAGGCCAATGTCGATGCGGCGCTTTCCAAGACCGAGGGCGTCGACTGGGTCGTCGTGGTCAAGCACACCGGCGCCGCCGTCGACATGAATCCGACCCGCGACTTCTGGTACCACGAGGCGGCCGAGATGGTGACGACGGACTGCCCGTGCGAGCCGATGCACGCCGAAGATCCGCTGTTCATCCTCTATACGTCAGGCTCGACCGGCCAGCCCAAGGGCGTGCTGCACACCTCCGGCGGCTATCTCGTGTTCGCGTCGATGACGCATCAATACGTGTTCGATTATCACGACGGCGACATCTACTGGTGCACCGCCGACGTCGGCTGGGTCACTGGCCACACCTACATCCTCTATGGTCCGCTCGCCAACGGCGCGACCACGCTGATGTTCGAAGGCGTGCCGAACTATCCGGACAATTCCCGCTTCTGGAACGTCGTCGACAAGCACAAGGTCAACATCTTCTACACCGCGCCGACCGCGATCCGCGCGCTGATGCAGGGTGGTGACGAGCCCGTCAAGAAGACGTCGCGCAAGAGCCTGAAGCTGCTCGGCTCGGTCGGCGAGCCCATCAATCCGGAAGCCTGGGAATGGTACTATCGCGTGGTCGGCGACAGCCGGTGCCCGATCGTCGACACCTGGTGGCAGACCGAGACCGGCGGCATCCTGATCACCCCGCTGCCCGGCGCCACCAAGCTGAAGCCGGGCTCGGCGACGCGGCCGTTCTTCGGCGTGGTGCCTGACATCGTCGATGCCGACGGCAAGGTGCTGGAGGGCGAGGCGACCGGCAATCTCTGCCTGATCAAATCCTGGCCCGGCCAGATGCGCACCGTCTATGGCGACCACGCCCGTTTCGAGCAGACCTATTTCTCGACCTATAAGGGCAAGTACTTCACCGGCGACGGCTGCCGGCGCGACGCCGACGGCTTTTACTGGATCACCGGCCGCGTCGACGACGTCATCAACGTCTCCGGCCACCGCATGGGCACCGCCGAGGTCGAGAGCTCGCTGGTGGCGCATGCGGCAGTGTCGGAAGCCGCCGTGGTCGGCTATCCCCATGACATCAAGGGTCAGGGCATCTACGCCTATGTCACGCTGATGGCAGGCACCGAGCCGAGCGAGGAGTTGCGCAAGGAGCTGGTTGCCTGGGTGCGCAAGGACATCGGTCCGATCGCCTCGCCCGACTTGATCCAGTTCGCACCGGGCCTGCCCAAGACGCGCTCCGGCAAGATCATGCGCCGCATCCTGCGCAAGATCGCCGAGGACGAACCGTCAAGCCTCGGCGACACCTCGACGCTGGCCGATCCCGCGGTGGTCGATGATCTCGTCAAGAACCGGCAGAACAAGAAGGGCGCCGCGGTTTAAAACCGCGGCAGGGGGAAGTTCATGGGGTTGCATTTTGGTCGTCTTGCCGCCGCGGCGCTGATTGCCGCGGTTGGCCTCATGGTCGGCGTGCCGAGCTTGCGCGCGGCGAATCTCGACGAAGCCTGCGGGGGGCCGGAGAAGATCACGTGCAACTCGGCACTGTTCTGCCGCAAGGACGCCGGACAATGCGGCGTCGAGGAAGCCAAAGGCACCTGCGAGAAGGCCCCGGCTTTCTGCATCCGGATTCACCGGCCGGTTTGCGGCTGCAACGGCAAGACCTATCCGAACGAGTGCGAGGCGCGGCACGTCAAGGTCGCGGTCGACTATGCCGGTCCTTGCAAGAAAGCGCCGGGCGCCGCGGAGCCGAAGCCGGAGAAGCCGCCGGCGGCCAAGAAGAAGAAGTCGAGCAAGTAGCCGCCGCGCAACCACGATCGACATCTTCTCACGCGACCGTCAGGCATTCTGCCGCCATGGCCGCACGGTTGCCGCCGGGCGTTGTTTCCGGGTCATTTACTTTATTTTCGACTTTTCTTTTCTTCGACCCATCGCGAGCCGTCCCGCGCCCGACACAAAAAATAGCCGGTTAACAAACGCGGTCGAGAATGCCTGGTGCGAGCGGCGAGCCGGTATTTCGCCGGCCGGCGCGAGATTTGAGAGCCCCTGACATCTCAGGGCACTGAATTGGGCGGCTGGAAGTGGAGAGCTTCATGTCGATGAGGAGCACGGTGGCCGTGGCTGCCACCCTTGGGCTGGGCGTATTCGGGCTGGGCGCATTGATGCCGACGGCGGCCGAAGCACGGCCGGAAATGGTTGATATGCACGACGATCATTATTCTCCGGGCACGATCGTGGTGAGGACCGGCGAGCGGCGCCTCTATCTCATTCTCGATTACGGTCACGCCATGCGTTATCCGGTCGGCGTCGGCAAGGCCGGCAAGCAGTGGGCCGGCACCACGCAGATCGACGGCAAATACCGCTACCCGGCCTGGTCGCCGCCCGCCGAAGTCAAGCGGGACAAGCCCTCCATGCCCGACGTGATTCCCGGCGGCTCGCCGCGTAATCCGATGGGCGTTGCGGCGATGACGCTCGCCGGCGGCGAATATGCGATCCACGGCACCAACGTGCCGGGCTCAGTCGGCGGCTTCGTCTCCTACGGCTGCATTCGCATGCTGAACGATGACATCACCGACCTCTACTCCCGCGTCCCCGTCGGCGCCACCGTGGTCGTCACGCACTGATTTTCAGTAGCCCGGGTGAAGCGCAGCGTAACCCGGGACCGCTCGTAAACGCTGACGCAGATGTCCCGGGCTATGCGTTCCGCTCCACCCGGGCTACAGGGCTGAACCGATCGAGCACGCGAATGAACAAGAGCCGCGCCGTTGCACGGCTTTTTTCATTGCCAGAAGCGCCGACTTCTCGCGCACCAGCCAAAGCGATGGCCGCCATTGTAGCTGCGCGCATGGCCTGCCGCGAGCAGTGCCGCCGACACGTTGTCGGTTCGCCTGGTCGCGACGTCGGCGACGACGCGCCCCTGATATTTGTCGGGACCGATGTTGTAGATCACGACGCCGCCCTGGCTGAGAAGATTGCGCAAGGCATCGGTCGCGGCCTCGGCCCTTTCCAATTCGTCCTGGCATGATGCCTTCAACTCCGGCGCATCGATGCCGCGCAAGCGGACATGGGTCATGAGATCGCGTCCCTGCTCCAGATGCACGCGCGCCTCGAACGTGTCGCCGTCGATCGTCCTGATGACGTCGACAGTGCGGCGGACATCTGGAGTGCCGCCGCGCTGCCAGATCGCATCGGTATCCTGCACGCGGCCACTCCCCCAATGCGGAAGCTGCCAAGGCACCCATTGCCGGATTGGAAGCAGGGTGCCGAGCGCAATACCGATCACGAACACCCATGGCAAAGCAGCCGAGAACCGACGGCCAAATGGAGCGCGGCGAAACGATCGCCGATATGGATTGATTCGCTCGTCGGGAGGCATCGCCCCACGCTAGAGCATATTCGGTCGTGATTGAATCAGAACCGAAGCTCCAGATTCTTATTTTGACGCGTTTTCTTCACGCGAACCGGCTTCCATCCCGCATCAAGTGCGGGACAGGCTTCGCTTGAAAACGCTCTGGGGCATGATCCGGAAAAGTGAAATCCGGATTTCCCTCGCGACAAACGCGAAGCGTTTGTGCGGAGATCATGCCCAAACATGATCGAGCCGGGTGAGGTGACACGAAACTGCCGTGTCAGAAATCCGACGCGATGCCTTTGCTCTCCCAATCACCGTAGCGCGTCGGTTCCGGTCCCTTTGGTCCTTGAACCTCCTTCTGCATCGGCGTTGCGCTTGCTGTCGCGGCCTTCCGTCGCGCTTCGGCTTCGGCAAGCGCACGTTGCGCCACTGGCGTCAGCGGCTTGCGTTCCGGGGGTGGCGCATGGTCAGTCATGATACGGTCTTCCTGCAACAGATTTTATATCGCGGATATCCGCAAAGCTTTGGCATCACGATCAAGAAATCAGAAGACCGCTTCTTACATTTGGCATATTCGCATGCCAGAGTTTTTGTCCCTTCCCCCCAAGATGGCATGAGCCGAGGCGCTATCCGGCTTTCCCGACTGAGATATTCCCGCTCCATGCCCCCTTCAAGATTTGCAGCGTCGATCGAAGTGCCCGGCCTCGCGGCGCGACGGATCGCAGCCGACATTCTGGACGGCGTCCTGCACAAGCATCGCACGCTCGATGACCAGCTTGATGGCACTGGCGCCCATCCCGGCCTGAAGACGCTTGCCGATCGCGATCGCGCGCTGATGCGTCGACTGGTGTCGACGATCCTGCGCCGGCTCGGAACCCTCGGCCATCTGCTGTCGCGCCTGCTCGACCGCGGCATCCCGACCGACGCGCCGCGCGCGCAGAGCGCGCTGCTGATCGGCGCCGCGCAGATCCTCTGGATGGACGTGCCCGATCATGCCGCGGTCGATCTGTCGGTGCGGCTCGTGCAGTCGGACCGGCGCGCCGCGAAATATGCGGGTCTCGTCAATGCGGTGCTGCGCCGCTGCGCCCGCGAGGGCCATGCGCTGGTCGACGAGGTCAGGACCCAGACGCTGGATCTCCCGCATTGGTTGTTTGCGCGCTGGGCCGCTCATTACGGCGAAGCCACCGCGCGCGAAATGGCGCTTGCCATCGCCAATGAACCCTCGCTCGACCTCACCGTGAAATCCGACCCCGCGCAATGGGCGAGCCGGCTGCACGGTGAGATGCTGCCGACGGGAACCGTGCGCACGCTGTTGCACGGCTCGGTGACGATGCTGCCGGGTTTTCCGGAAGGGCAATGGTGGGTGCAGGACGCCGCCGCGGCACTTCCGGCGCGGCTGTTCGGCGACATCAAAGGCAAGCGAATCGCCGATCTCTGCGCCGCGCCCGGCGGCAAGACGGCGCAGCTCGCCTATGCCGGCGCGCAGGTGACTGCCGTCGATCGCTCGCCGGCGCGGATGGCGCGGCTGCGCGACAACCTTGCGCGACTTTCGCTTTCGGCAGAATGCATCGTCGCCGACGCCGTCGAGTGGCCGGGCGACGGTGACGGCTTCGACGGCATCCTGCTCGACGCGCCCTGCACCTCGACCGGCACCATCCGCCGCCACCCCGACGTGGCCTGGTTGCGGCAGGAGGCCGAGATCGCGACGCTGGCCGCCCTGCAGAAACGGCTGCTGCAAAAGGCGGTCACGCTGCTCAAGTCAGGCGGAACACTGGTCTATTGCACCTGTTCGCTGGAGCCTGAGGAGGGCGAGCAACCCATCGCGGCGCTCCTGGGCAGCGAATCAGGGCTGCGCCGCGTGCCGATCACCCCAAGCGAGGTCGCCGGTCTCTCCGAGCTTCTCACCGCCGACGGCGACTTGCGCACGCTGCCCTGCCATCTGCCCCATGCCGATGCGAGGCTCGGCGGATTGGACGGATTCTACGCTGCGCGGCTGGTTAAATCCTGATTTCATTGAGTTTTCACCGTCGCTGGCACCCGATCTCCGCGCCAATGCCTTGCGGTTGGCGCGAGGAAAACCGGTGCCTCCTTGTCCGGATCGCGCTGCGCCTGATTCGCGGCGTTTCAAGAGGGTGTCTTGGCGGCGTTTCCGGATTAAAAGGATTCGCCAGAACCCCTTCTCCCCTCAAAGGTTAGGCGTGTCCGTCGCCCAACGCAGACGCATCTCGACGCTGATCGCTGGCCGCTTCGCGCGCAGCGTGGCCGCGCGCGCCAGCGGCGGAACCGTCGCGCTGTCGCGATTGTGGCCCGGCCGCAGCGACCGCCTGATCATCGCCCCCCATGACCTGCGCACGGCGGATGCCACGCGCGCCGCGGAAATCTATGCCGGCCGCTTCGTGTTCGCCGGCAAGATCGTGACCTGCCACGGCCGTTCGATCTTCGACCTCGAACCGCCATCGGAGGATTGGGAGGCGGCCCTGCTCGGCTTCGGCTGGCTGCGCCATCTGCGCGTCGCCGATACCGCGCTGACCCGGGCCAATGCGCGTTCCCTGATCGACGACTGGATGTCGAACGCGTCCCGCAAGCGGCCGCTGGAGCGCCGCGCGGACGTGCGGGCGCGGCGCGTCATCTCGCTGTTGTCCCAGGCGCCTCTGGTGCTCAGCGATACCGACGGGAAATTCTACCGGAAATATCTGCGCGGGCTGGGGCGCGAGATCCGCCATTTGCGCTACGGCATGGTCGATGTCGCCGATGGGGTGCCGCGGCTGCAGGTCCTGATCGCGCTGTGCTACGCCTCGCTCTGCCTTGCCAACCAGGCCCGCCACGTCCGCTCGGCGACGCGACGGCTGTCCGACGAATTGCAACGGCAGATCCTGCCCGATGGCGGCCACATCTCCCGCAATCCCGGCGCGCTGGTGGAACTGCTCAGCGATATGCTGCCGCTGCGCCAGACCTTTGCCGCCCGAAACATCGCCCCGCCGCCGGCGCTGCTCAACGCCATCGACCGCATGATGCCGATGCTGCGCTTCTTCCGCCATGGCGATGGCAGCTTCGCGCTGTTCAACGGCATGAGCACCGCGCCGTCCGACCTCGTTGCGACGCTGCTGGCCTATGACGACGCCCACGGCGCACCGATGGCGAGCATGCCGCATACCGGCTATCAGCGGCTCGATGCCGGCAACATGACCGTGATCATCGACACCGGCCCGCCGCCACTGCCGAGCGTCAGCCAGGATGCCCATGCCGGATGTCTGTCGTTCGAGCTTTCATCCGGACCGAGCCGGATCGTCGTCAATTGCGGCATGCCGGCCACCGGTCGCGACAATTGGCGGCCATTCGCGCGCTCGACGGCGGCGCATTCGACATTGACCTATCACGACACCTCATCCTGCCAGTTCGTCGAGATGTCGGCGATGAAGCGTCTGCTCAGGGGCGCGCCGATCACCAGCGGCCCGAGCAATGTCGAGAGCTATCGCGAGGCAACCAGCAATGGCGATGTCCTGACGACCTCGCATGACGGCTATCTCTCGCGCTTCGGCGTCATCCATCACCGCGTGCTGATGGCGGCGCAGGACGGCTCGCGGCTCGACGGCGAGGACACGCTGTCGCCGCCATCAGGCGGCCGCATCAAGGGCCACGACAGCGAATACGCGTTGCGGTTTCACCTGCACCCGTCGGTGAAGGCGAGCCGGCTTTCGGATGCCCGCGGCGTCATGCTGGTGCTGCCGAACCGCGACGTCTGGACCTTCGAGGCGGTCGACGACAAGGTCGATCTCGAGGACAGCGTGTTCCTCGCCGGCAATGACGGCCCGCGCCGCACCTCTCAGATCGTGATCCGGCAGGATGCAAGACAGGTCTCCACCATCCGCTGGAGTTTCGTCCGCTCGAGCACTTCGGCAGCCCAGACCAATGCCCGCCGCAACGCCCGCCGCGAGCCGGAACTGCCGTTGTAGATGAATCCAGCGCGGCATGTGCCATACTGCTTGACCGATGTAAGCCAATTGCTTACATGAACTCGTGATCAAGACCTTCAAGAGCAAGGCTCTGTCGGAGCTTTGGGCCAAGGGCAAGAGCTCAAAAATCGACGCGAAGATGCACAAGCGCATTCTCGCGAGGCTTGATCGCCTCGACGTGGCCGTTCGGCCCGAGGAAATGAACGTTCCGGGCTTCGACTTTCATACGCTGCACGGCTTCAATCCGAAGCGATACACGGTCCACGTCAATGGCCCCTGGTGCATCACGTTCGAATTCGAAGATGGCGATGCCCACCGCGTTGATTTCGAGCAGTATCACTAGGCATGATCCGAAAAAATCCTGCCCAAACAAGAAATGAGATCGAACATGGTCTATGTCGCAAAGCGCAGCAAGACGCGCTGTCCCACCCATCCCGGTGCTCTGCTCCGCGATGACATCATCCCGGCGACCGGTCGGACCAAGGCTGAGATCGCTGGCCTGCTCGGGATTTCGCGGCAGCACCTCTATGACATTCTGCAGGAAAGGAAACCGGTCTCGCCGGCTATCGCGGTGCGGCTCGGCAAGCTTTTCGGCGACGGAGCAGGCATCTGGACCCGGATGCAAGCCGCCTACGACACCTGGCATGCAGAGCGGACCGAGGACGTCCGTCACATTCCGACCATCAAGGCAAGAGCCGCCTGACGGGGCGAATGGCACCATCTTGGGGCTTGCTCGTTGCTCCTGGGTCAAATTTTACCGCATGGGCCGGCGAGCGGTTTCATGGACCGCAAAACCATGCTACCCGGCTGGTCTAGATTCTTGTTTTGAGGCGTTTTCTTCACGCGAACCGGTACCCACTTCGCTCGAAAACGCTCTAACAGCCAGGGATTCCCGACATGACCGAACAGCTTCGCCGCGTGACCCGCGCGCTCCTTTCCATTTCCGACAAGACCGGATTGATCGAGTTCGCCACGGCGCTGGCAGGCCACGGCGTGGAGCTGGTTTCCACCGGCGGCACGGCCAAGGCGATCGCCGCGGCCGGGCTGAAAGTGAAAGACGTATCCGAGCTGACCGGCTTCCCTGAGATGATGGACGGCCGGGTGAAGACCTTGCATCCCAAGGTGCATGGCGGCCTGCTTGCGATCCGCGACAACAAGGAGCATGCGGCGGCGATGCAGGCCCACGGCATCGCGCCGATCGACCTGCTCGTCGTCAATCTCTATCCGTTCGAGGCCACCGTCGAGAAGGGCGCCGATTTCGAGGAGTGCATCGAGAACATCGACATCGGCGGTCCCGCGATGATCCGCGCCGCGGCGAAGAATCACGACGACGTCGCCGTGATCGTCGAGGCGCAGGATTACCAGGCGGTGCTCGACGAGCTCGCCGCCAACAAGGGCGCGACCACGCTCGCGCTTCGCCGCCGCCTCGCCGCGAAGGCCTATGCGCGCACCGCAGCCTATGACGCGGCGATCTCGAACTGGTTCTCGAAAGAGCTCAAGACCAAGGCGCCGGATTTCCGCGCCTTCGGCGGAAAACTGATCCAGAAGCTGCGCTATGGCGAGAACCCGCACCAGAGCGCCGCATTCTACGCAACGCCGGAGAAACGTCCCGGCGTTGCCACAGCGCGGCAGGTGCAGGGCAAGGAACTGTCCTACAACAATATCAACGACACCGACGCGGCCTATGAATGCATCGGCGAGTTCGATGCCAAGCGCACCGCCGCCTGCGTTATCGTCAAGCATGCCAATCCGTGCGGCGTCGCCGAAGGCGCCGATCTCGTCAGCGCATATCGCAAGGCGTTGGCTTGCGATTCCACCTCAGCCTATGGTGGCATCGTGGCCGTCAACCGCACGCTCGACGCCGAGGCCGCGCGCGCGATCACCGAGATCTTCACCGAGGTGATCATCGCGCCCGACGCGACCGATGAAGCGATCAAGATCGTTGCGGCGAAGAAGAATCTCCGTCTTCTGCTCGCCGGCGGCTTGCCCGACCCGCGCGCGGTAGGCCTCACCGCCAAGACCGTCGCTGGCGGGCTTTTGGTGCAGAGCCGCGACAATGCCGTGGTCGACGACATGGCGCTAAAGGTGGTGACCAAACGCGCGCCGTCGGATGCCGAGCTGCGCGATCTCCAATTCGCCTTCCGCGTTGCAAAGCACGTGAAGTCGAACACCATCATCTACGCCAAGGATCTCGCCACTGTGGGCATCGGCGCCGGCCAGATGAGCCGCGTCGATTCCGCCCGCATCGCCGCGCGCAAGGCGCAGGATGCCGCCGCCGAGTTGAAGCTCGCCGAGCCGCTGACCAAGGGCTCGGTCGTCGCCTCGGATGCCTTCTTCCCGTTCGCCGACGGCATGCTCGCCTGCATCGAGGCCGGCGCCACCGCGGTGATCCAGCCCGGCGGCTCCATGCGCGACGACGAAGTGATCAAGGCCGCCGACGAGCACGGCATCGCCATGGTCTTCACCGGCGTCAGGCATTTCCGGCATTGAGCGGTTAACCGTAGCCCGGATTACGCTGCGCTCCATCCACGCCACACGCTGTCGTCCCGGGCTTGACCCGGGACCCATAACCACCGGCTTAAGTTGGTGAAGCGGCAACTAGCCCCAGCGCAAGAAGGATGGATCACGCGGTATGGGTCCCGGATCAAGCCCGGGACGACGGCGGAGTTAATCCCGCACCCGCAATATCAGCGCCAACCCCCCGAGAAAGAACAGCACCAGCACCGCCATGCCGGCCTTTTGGCTCGCGGTCGCTGCGGTGATCGCCCCGATCAGGAGCGGGCCCATGAACGACGTCACCTTGCCGGTCAGCGCGAACAATCCGAAATACTGCGCGATGCGATCCTTCGGCGCGAGCTGGATGAGAAGCGTGCGCGAGGCCGCCTGCAACGGCCCGCCGGCGGCGCCGATCAAACAGCCAAGCACGAGATAGGCGCGCTCGGCGGCACCGGCGAACAGCGCACCGCCCGGCTCGGGCGGCGCAACCGGCACGAACAGGATCGAATCCTTGTCGACGAGCAGAATAGCCGCGATCGAGAACAAGAGGATGATCAAGCTGCCCACGATCACGCGCTTCGGGCCCAGGAGATCGTCAAGCTTGCCCCCGAGCCAAGCGCCGAACACACCGGCGATTGCGAGGATGATGCCGAAGGTGCCGATCTGGATCGTGCGCCAGCCGAAGGTGCCGGCAGCGTAGATGCCGCCGAACGCGAACAGCGACACCAATCCATCGGCGTAGATCATGTTGGCGAGCAGGAACGTCGCGAGCGATTTCCGCCTCGGCAGTTCGCCGATCGTTTGCTTCAGTTCGCGCAAACCCTCGCGCAGCGCCTGCCGCACCGGCCGCTTCGCCGGATAATCCGGCGTGAACAGAAACAGCGGCGTCACGAACAGGATGAACCAGAGGGCGGTCAAAGGTCCGGTGATGCGATCGCCCGCATGCGTGGCGGGATCGAGCCCGAACAGCGGCTTGAAACCGAACAGCGTGCGCCCACTCTCCGGGCTCGCCGCGAGGAAGCCGAGCACCAAAAACAGGCTGAGCACGCCGCCGACATAGCCGGTGGCCCAGCCGGTTCCTGAGAGGCGCCCGATCCGGTTCGGTGGCACCAAGGTCGGCATCATCGCATTGTTGAAGACGGTGGCGAACTCGGCGCCGATAGAAGCGAGCGCATAGGCAAACAGAAGCGGCGGGATGATGCTGGCATCGCCGGGCCGGCCGATCCACATCAGCGAGGAACCGAGCACGAGCAGCGCGCCGAAGCCCGCGATCCACGGCTTGCGCCGACCGCTGGCGTCCGCGATGGCGCCGAGCACCGGCGACAATAGCGCGATCGCAAGTCCCGCTGCAGCGGTGGCAAAGCCCCACATCGCCTGCCCGCTCGCTGGATCGGGCGCGACGAAACCTGCAAAATAGGGCGCGAAGACGAAGGTCGTGATCAGCGTGAAATAAGGCTGCGCGGCCCAGTCGAAAAAGATCCAGCTAACGACGGCGGCACGGCTTGGATATTCCTTCGGCAACTCCGCGTTGCCTGCCTCGCTGATTGCCATGTCCATGCGAAAATCGTCCTACCCCAATCACGAACAGGCGCTTTGCCTGTCGGCTTCAAATCCATATAGCATGCGGCGCTTACGCGAGCGCTTCACTTCGGCTCCAACCGCGGCGAAATATTGATGACAGCTTCCTCAAATCGTTGGCGCAGGATTGTCGCGACTGTTGTGCTCGTGGTCTTCACGATCATGCCGGCGGCCGCGCAGGAACAGCGCCGCTTCTACATGCCACCGGCTGCCGACACCATGCGGGGCATTGCCGCCGAGCATGGCATGGTGGTGGCACAGGAAAAACTTGCAGCCCGCGTCGGCGCCGACATCATGCGCCAGGGCGGCAATGCCGTCGATGCAGCAGTCGCGACCGGCTTTGCGATGGCGGTGACCTATCCGCGCGCCGGTAATATCGGCGGCGGCGGTTTCATGGTGATCCATCTCGCCGACCGCAACGAGGATGTCGCGATCGACTATCGCGAGACCGCCCCTGGCGCCATCACCCGCGACATCTTCCTCAATGCCGAGGGCAAGCCCGATCCCGACAAGTCGCGCAATTCCGCACTCGGCATCGGCGTGCCCGGCACCGTTGCCGGCCTCGCGCTGGCGCTGGAGAAATATGGTTCGGGGAAATTCACACTGGCGCAGATCGTCAAACCCGCGATCGATCTGGCGCGCGACGGCCTTCCCGTTGCTGACGATACCGCGGACACGCTGCCGGACATGTATCGCCGCATGTCGCGCTGGCCGCACTCGGCCAGGACGTTCTCCCGTGTAGATGGCTCGCCGCTGCATGAGGGCGACACGCTGATCCAGAGCGATCTCGCGGTCACGCTCGCCGCAATCGCCGAACAGGGCCCGCGCGGCTTCTACGACGGGCCGGTCGCGGAAAAGCTCGTCAAGGCTATCAGCGATGCCGGCGGCATCATGGCGCTGGATGATCTGAAATCCTATCAGCCCGTGATCCGCACGCCGGTGCGCGGCACCTATCGCGGCTATGACATCGTCTCGATGCCGCTACCTTCCTCGGGCGGCATCGTGCTGCTGGAGATCCTGAACATCCTCGAGGGTTTCCAGATGTCCGACATGAAGCAGGGCTCTGCCGCCTCGCTCCATGTCATGATCGAAGCGATGAAGCGCGCTTATGCCGATCGCGCCCGCTATCTCGGCGATCCCGCCTTCATCAACGCGCCAACGGTCGCTTTGCTCGGCAAGGATTATGCCGCCAAGCAGCGCGCCACCATCGATCTTGCCCGCGCCACGCCCTGGGCCGAAGCGGCCGCGGTGCCGCCGCGCGAAGGTTCCAACACCACGCATTACTCCGTGGTCGACGAACACGGCAATGCGGTCAGCAACACCTATACGCTGAACTTCCCCTATGGCGTCGGCCTCGTCGCCGAGGGCACCGGCGTGCTGCTCAACAACGAGCTCGACGATTTCACCGCCGCGCCCGGCGCCTCGAATGCATTCGGCCTGGTCGGCTTCGAGGCCAATCTGCCCGGTCCGGGAAAACGGCCGTTGTCGTCGATGTCGCCAACCATCGTGCTGAGAAACGGCAAGCCGGTGCTGGTGACGGGCACGCCCGGTGGCAGCCGCATCATCTCCGCGGTGACGCAGGTGATCGTCGATGTCATCGACTACAAGATGGATATCGCCGGCGCTGTCGCCGCTCCGCGCGTGCATCATCAATGGCTGCCGGATGAAGTGCGGATCGAGAAGGGATTTCCCGATGACGTGCTGGCCGAGCTCAGGGCCAAAGGCCACAAGCTCGTCGAGCCGCTCGGCTATTCCTCCGCCAACTCGATCCTGGTGACAACGAACGGCCCGCTCGGCGCCCCCGATCCCCGCACCCGCGGCGCTGACGCGGCGGGGTATTGACGGAGCCGCGCAGCTAAAGCGTAGGGTGGGCAAAGCGAAGCGTGCCTACCCTCAGCACTCCGCCCGTCATGGTGGGCACGCTTCGCTTTGCCTACCCTACATTCTCGCGATAGATTTACCTTTCCCGCAAGCCGGCCGCATGCAATAGGGCCGATCAAGAAGAAACTCGCGGAGACCTCAACATGACGACATCGGATCCATCGAAGGCGATGGAAGTCGCTGAAATCCACGACACCAGCCTGCTCGCCTTCTACCGCGACATGAACCTGCAGGAGCGGCGCACCTTCTGGGCCTGCGCCTCGGGCTGGGCGCTCGACGGCATGGATTTCATGATCTATCCGCTCGTGATCGGCACCATCATCACGCTGTGGAAGGTCGATGCCGGCACCGCGGGCCTTGCGGGCACGGTGACGCTGCTCTCGTCGGCCATCGGCGGCTGGCTCGGCGGTTATCTCGCCGACCGCATCGGTCGTGTCAGGACGCTGCAAATCACCATTCTCTGGTTCTCGTTCTTCTCGCTGATCTGCGCGGTCGCGCAGAATTTCGATCAGCTCCTGATCGCGCGGGCAATCCTGGGCTTGGGCTTCGGCGGCGAATGGGCGGCGGGCGCGGTGCTGATGGGCGAAGCGATCCGGCCGCAATATCGCGGACGCGCGGTCGGTTCGGTGCAATCGGGCTGGGCGGTCGGCTGGGGCCTGGCGGTGCTCGCGCAGGCGATCCTGTTCTCGATTCTTCCCGCGGAGACCGCGTGGCGCTGGATGTTCGTGATCGGCGCGCTGCCGGCGCTCTTGGTGTTCTATCTGCGCCGCTACGTCACCGAACCTGAGATCGCGGCGGCGACGCGCGTGAAGCAGCAGGCCGAAGGCGACCGGCCGTCGCTCTGGGAGATCTTCCAGGGACCGATCCTGAAGACGACCATCCTGGCGGCGCTGGCGGCGACGGGCTGCCAGGGCGGCTACTACGCCATCACCTTCTGGGTGCCGCGCTTCCTCACCACGGAGCGGCACCTTTCGATTGTCACCTCGACCGGCTATCTCGCGGCGCTGATCATAGGCTCGTTCATCGGCTATCTCGTCGGCGCCTGGCTCGCCGATCGCATCGGCCGTCGGAACCTGTTCCTGACCTTCTCGCTCGGCGCCATCGCGGTCGTACTGCTCTATACGCAGGTGGAGATCAGCAACGAATTGCTGTGGGTGCTGGGCTTTCCGCTCGGCTTCTTCGCGTCCGGCTATTTCTCCGGCATGGGCGCGTTCCTGACCGAGCTCTATCCGACGCGGCTGCGCGGCTCTGGACAGGGCTTCTGCTATAATTTCGGACGCGGCATCGGCGCGCTGTTCCCGTATCTCGTCGGCGCGCTCTCGACCACGACGTCGCTCGCCAATGCGATCGCGATTTTCGCGGTCGCCGCTTACGCTGTATTCTTCCTGGCCGCCTACGCGCTGCCGGAGACGCGCGGACGAGTGTTGCATGCAGATGGATAAATAACACGGGAGGTTCGGATGACGTCGCTCAAAGGCAAGACGCTGTTCATCACCGGTGCGAGCCGCGGCATCGGGCTCGCGATTGCGCTGCGGGCGGCACACGATGGCGCCAATATCGCGATCGCCGCCAAGACCACGGAGCCGCACCCGAAACTGAAAGGCACGATCTACACCGCCGCCGACGAGATCCACGCCGCCGGCGGCAAGGCGCTGCCGGTCGTCTGCGATATCAGGGACGAGGCGCAGGTGATCGCGGCGATCGACAAGACGGTCGCCGAATTCGGCGGCATCGACATCTGCGTCAACAATGCCAGCGCGATCAGCCTGACCAACTCGCAGGCCACCGACATGAAGCGGTTCGACCTGATGATCGGTATCAACACCCGCGGCACCTTCATGGTGTCGAAATATTGCATTCCGCATCTGAAGAAAGCAGTAAACCCGCACATCCTGATGCTGTCACCACCACTCGACATGAAAGCAAAATGGTTCGAGCATTCCACCGCCTACACCATGGCGAAGTACGGCATGAGCATGTGCGTGCTGGGGCTCTCAGGCGAATTGCGATCGGCCGGTGTCGCCGTCAACGCGCTGTGGCCGCGCACGACGATCGCCACCGCCGCGGTCGGCAACCTCCTCGGCGGCGACGCCATGATGCGTGCCAGCCGCACACCCGAGATCATGGCCGATGCCGCGCATGTTATCCTGACCAGACCAGCGCGCGAATTCACCGGCCGGTTCTGCATCGACGACAAGGTGCTCTATGACAGCGGCATGCGCGATTTCGAGCACTACCGCGTCGACCCGAAGGTCGCGCTGATGTCGGATTTCTTCGTACCCGACGACGATGTGCCGCCGCCCGGCGTCACCGTCCAACCACTGCCCTCCGTTGGCGAAGCCCAGAAGTCACGGTAGAACTCGATCGAAGCAAGCACGGAGCCTCTTCTCCCTCTCCCCGTTCTTCACGGGGAGAGGGTCGGGGTGAGGGGCTGCCTCCGCGAACTGGGTGATAGGTGAACTCGCGGAGAGTCCCCCCTCACCCGGAATTCAAGCTGCGCTTGCATTCCGACCTCTCCCCGCAAGCGGGGCGAGGTAAAGTAAGATCGGCTCAGGCGCGGAGGAATTTGTGGGCTGGCAGAAATGGATCGCGGCAGCAATCGCTTTCGCCGCCGCGGTGGCGATTGCCGCCTACTTCCGTCCTGATCGGGCCGTTCGTGTTGCGACCGGCGTGGTCGCACACAATGTCTGTTCCAAGGTGTTCGTCTCCGGCCTCGATCCGGAAACAGTGTTTTCGGAAACCATCGATCGGGCCGGCATCCGCAGACTGCGTCCGCTGCTCCGCTTTGCGCTCGACCGCACCGGCAAGACCGTCGACGCGTCGATGGCTGGATGGCTGACAAGCCGTGCTGCGTTTCACGATGGGCTCGGATGTGTGCTGCTGCACGGCGCGAAGGCGCCTTATGTGCTCAAGAGCGATATCGACGCGCTGAAGGTGACAAAAGCGCTGCCGCTGCTTGAGGAGATCGCGGGCCCTGAACCTGTCGAGCCTTCGGACCCGGCGCTGAAAGCGGCACTCGATGATGCCTTCGAGGAGCCGGCGGAGCCGCCGTTCCGGCGCACCAAGGCGGTGGTGGTCGTCCATCATGGCAAGGTGATCGCCGAGCGCTATGCCAAGGGCGTCGGCGTCGATACGCCGCTGCTTGGTTTTTCCATGACCAAGTCGGTGATCAATGCGCTGATCGGAATCCTGACGCAACAAGGCGTCGTCACGCCGTCGATGCCCGCGCCGATCCCGGAATGGCGCGGCAGGAATGATCCGCGTCGCGAGATCGAAGTGGAGCACCTCATGCGCATGACCACAGGGCTGGCGCTGGACGAGACCAATTCAGGCTTCGATCCCTCGAGCCAGATGGCCTACCTGCACGACGACATGGCGGGCTTTGCGGTGAAAGCGCCCCTAATGGCGCCGCCCGGCACGCGCTGGCACTACTCGAGCCCCTCGACGCAACTCTTGGCACGGATCATCCGCGATGCCGTCGGCGGGCCCGAACAGACGCTCGCCTTTGCCTGGCGCGAGTTGTTCAATCCGCTCGGCATGCGCAGCGTCACGCTGGAATTCGACGGCAGCGGCACGCTGCAGGGCACCGCCTACATGCTGGCGAGCGCCCGGGACTGGGCACGCTTCGGGCTGCTCTATCTCAATGACGGCGTGGTCGGCGGCAAGCGGTTGTTGCACGAAGACTGGGTGGACTTTTCCGCCGCCGCGACGCTGAAGACCGACTACGGCGCCGGCTTCTGGACCAACCGCAGCGAACATGCGCGTGCCAAGAACCGTGTCGCGCTCGGCATTCCCCGCGACGCCTTCTTTGCCTCGGGCGACCTCGGCCAGCGCATCGTCATCATGCCGACGCAGCACCTCGTCGTGGTCCGCCTCGGCGACAGCGTCGATCGGACCGGCGACATGCGCGGATCGGCGCGTCTGGTGAAAGAGGTGATCGCGGCGGTGGAGCGGTGAGACTCCCTCGCCCCGCTCTTGCGGGGAGAGGGTTGGGGTGAGGGGCTGCTTCCACGAACACCGAATGCGCGGCAACGCCCCTCACCCGGCGCTACGCGCCGACCTCTCCCCGCAAGAGCGGGGAGAGGTGACTTCGCCTACCGCCCCACCAGATACGGTCCGCCCTTCTCCAGCGCGCGGACATAGGCCGGGCGCGCGTGAATGCGTTCGAGGAACGCCATGCACCTGGGATGCCCCTCCTCCAGCCCGGCGCGCGCGGAGGCGGCTTCCAGCGGAAAACTCATCTGGATATCGGCCACGCTGAACTCGTTGCCCGCGAACCATTGGTTTTTGCCGAGCTCCGCCTCCCAGAACGCCATGTGCTGCTTGAGCTGGGGATTGACCAGCACGGTCAGCGCCTGGTTGGTGACCTTGCGCACCAGTGGCCGCAATAAAGCGGGCGCGCGCTTCGGCATCATCGTGAACAGCAGCTTCAGCAGCAGCGGCGACATCGCCGATCCCTCGGCATAATGCAGCCAATAGGTGTAGCGCAGCCGCTCCGGCGTGTCCGGCGGCGGGATCAAGCGTCCCTTGCCGTAAGTGCCGAGGATGTATTCGGCGATCGCGCCGGATTCCGCGATCGTATTGCCGCTGTCGGTGATGACGGGCGACTTGCCGAGCGGATGCACCGCCAGCAACTCCTTCGGCGCGCGCATGTCAGGCCCACGCTGATAGCGCACGATCTCATAGGGCACGCCGAGCTCTTCCAGGAGCCACAGCACCCGTTGCGAGCGCGAGTTGTTGAGGTGATGAACGGTCAGCACGGCGTCCCCCGAAATCCAAAGAACCTTCCCGGGCGTTCCCTATCAGGCAATCGCGGGATTCGCGATTGGCCGAGAGGCCAAATTATTTATCCGGGCGATATTGACATCGAAATTATACCCGGGCATAAATGCATGAAACGCGAGTCGACTGGATAACTCAAATGAATCAGACATTTACAGCCTTCGAAGGCCAGCGGCGCCTCGCCACCGGGCCTTTGGCCGAGGTCGCGCTGGCGGTCAAACGGGCCGGCCAGAGCGCCGAGCCGATTGCGATCTTCTGCGACGGGACCGGGCGCGCCGTTGATCTCGACCTTCGCGGCAGCGATGACGCGATCCTGGCACGGCTGCCGGCATCGGCTCCGCCAAGCGAAGCGCCCGAGGCGCCACCGAGCGAGCCGCGTGGCCGCGGGCGACCGAAACTCGGCGTGGTCGCGCGCGAAGTGACGCTGCTGCCGCGCCATTGGGAATGGCTCAACGCGCAGCCCGGCGGCGCCTCGGTCGCGCTCCGCAAGCTCGTGGACGAGGCGCGCCGCAGCAGCGGCGACCGCGACCGCCAACGCGCCGCACGCGATGCCGCCTATCACTTCATGTCGGCGATGGCTGGCAACCTCCCGAAATTCGAGGAGGCCTCGCGCGCACTGTTCTCCGACGACCGCCGCCGCTTCGTCGGCGAGATCGCCGAATGGCCGCCGGACATTCGCGACCACGTCGTCAAGCTCGCCTACAGCGACCGCGCGGATTAGCGCCTCGACGGAGATGCGCTCCCTCTCCCCGCTTGTGGGAGAGGGTGGGGTGAGGGTGTCTCCGCGGCGGGACTCGCTATGTCGAGAAAGCCCCCACCCGGATCGCATCTGGCGATGCGATCCGACCTCCCCCGCAAGCGGGCTGTCATATTCGCACATCTTGCGAAGGAATTTGATCGCTGATTCCGTGAGTTGAACGATGATTCGCGGGAGTGAGCGATGTCTGGGATGGACTACGGGCTGGGTCGGTTTGGCGATGCGCGGCTG
>NZ_JBVAPG010000104.1:0-29836 GCF_055413685.1 Bradyrhizobium sp. LeoA1Lang
GACGGCTGGCAGACCCTCGCCAGCAAGCCCATTGCTCAGCCGGTTGATCTTGCCGCCTGAGCAGATATCATCCGTTCACCGGAGACTCGCGACGGACAAATTCCAACCAAGTTCGCGACGGCACCTCACCACGAGGCGCAGCGGTTTGTAGACACTTGCGGCCGCGGTGTTATCGATGCAGAGCCCTGCCCGCGAGAACTCGGCGGGAAGCGAGCCGCACCGGCGCATGGTGCTTGCTACTTGCGCGCTCGCATCCTCGATGGCGTTCATCGACCGGACAGCGCTGCCCGTTGCGGGCAGCGAAATATCGGCGATGCTGTAGTCGGCGCCCATCACCCAGTCGCGGCACGCGACCTTTCGTCGAGGACACCGAGCAGCCGCGCTGATTGTCTTGCGTAGGGGTCGCGCGGGCGATTGTCGGCGTCGAGTTGATGGACAAGGGCCTCGAGACGGTCATGGCGCGGCGAGTTAGTGCTGTCGGCCTGCACGGTCCATAGCTCGACGATCCTGATACACTCGGGCATTGGGCGCAGCCAAGCAGCTACGCCACCACGGTATCGCGGTGATCGTCGACGCCAGTCTGAAGAGCGGCTCCATCGCTGAGAGCCGCCGTGGCGCACATACGTCAGGCGGGATGTCGCACCGCCGTGCCTTGATTATTGTCGATAATGTACCGCCAGAACCCATCCGCGCCGCGCCGCATGATGTCGCTCGCTGTGCCGTGCATGTGCACGATCTTGCCGTCAGGACCTGTTCCGTCAATTGACCAGTCCAGCACAATCTGGGCGGTGTCGCCGCCGACGAACACATGGCGCACATTTGCCTTCAGCGGAAGGCCGAGCTTGATATCGTGCTCGAGTATGGCCGTGAACTCGGCGCGATCAGTGATGGTTCGCCCGTCGTTCGCGACGAATACCGCCTCCGGGGCGTACAAGGCCATCATTGCCTCGATCTTTCCGGAGTTAAATCGCTTGAGCAGAGACGGGATAACGCCTTCGGGTTCAGTTGGGAGTGGAAATCTCTCGGACATCAGGGGGTCTCCTGTTTTCTGCTGGGCGCCATTCGGTAACATTTACGAATGTCGCAGTTATTGATCGCAGTGCCGGACGAATTTTTCCAATAGCCGGTGCGTATAGTTTTCATAGCGGCCGGGAATTGTGCCCCGACGGTCCTCTCCGCCATTCGTAAATCAAGGCAAGTTGTGCAGGCCGCGACGCGTCACGCCGCGCGGCGAGCGGCAATAACGATCGTCTATCGACTCTATGGCGAGACGTGATTTCCCTCGCCGGGGGTTCGACCGCCATGGTGTAAGACGTTTTTCTGTCAGAAGCGGTGAAGGATCATTCGGCGCTTTGAGCGCTAGACATTTCAAACAAGGAGCGCAATTGTGATGCTGCAGAATAACGATGTCTTTCCCTCTCTTACCTTTGCTCGCGTCGGTGGCGGCGAAATCCATTTGCCTGCCGATCTCGCCGGTTGGTTCGGTGTGGTCCTATTCCACCGGGGTTCCTGGTGTCCGT
The DNA here is from genome assembly GCF_055413685.1 of Bradyrhizobium sp. LeoA1Lang. Classification (NCBI taxonomy): domain Bacteria; kingdom Pseudomonadati; phylum Pseudomonadota; class Alphaproteobacteria; order Hyphomicrobiales; family Nitrobacteraceae; genus Bradyrhizobium; species Bradyrhizobium sp. LeoA1Lang. Next base: position 1,521 of record NZ_JBVAPG010000104.1, read on the forward strand.
ACTGCAATGCCCAGCTTGCCGCTTTTGCGAGAGCGGCGGACAAATTCGCTGGGGAAGGCGTCAAGGTCGTCTCTGTATCGGTAGACGATCGGGAAAAGTCGGAGATGCTCGTCGAAAAGCACGAGCTCAATTTCCCGATCGCTTACGGCGCCAACGCGCGAGCGGTTTCCGCAGTCACCGGCGCCTTCGTCAATGACGATCCCGTCTGTCTCCAGGCAACCGGCTTCGTCCTCAATCCCGAAGGCCGGGAGGTGACGGCCGTGTATTCGACCCGCGCGATCGGCCGTCTGATGCCCGACGATGTGCTCGGATTTGTCCGCCACCTCAAATCTTTGGCAAAGAACTGAAGACCAGCGGCAGACTAGCGGGGAGGTCGATGAATGGCACAGCCACTTGTGGAGCCGTGCAGCCGCGGCGTTATCGATGCAGCACCCTGCCCGCGAGAGCTCGGGCGGGAAGCGTCGCCTCAGTGCCGGCGCATGGTCCTCACGGCCTGTGTGCTCGCGTCCTCGATGGCGTTCATCGATGGGACAGCGCTGCCCGTTGCGTTACCGAGACTGCGCGCTGATTTCGGAGCGGACCTCGCCTCCGTTCAATGGGTTCTCAACGGGTATATGCTGGCGCTCGCCTCGCTGACATTGATCGGCGGCGCGCTCGCCGATGTTTATGGCAAGGCGCGCATGCTCGGGCTCGGTTGCGTCCTGTTCGGTCTGGCGTCCGCAGCTTGCGCGCTGGCGCCTTCGCCCGCCTGGCTGATCGCTGCCCGCGTCGCGCAGGGAGCGGCCGCAGCGATCGTCACCCCCGCCAGCCTCGCCCTGATCGGGGCCACCTATCCGCGCGCGGAGCGAAACCGGGCGATCGGCGTATGGGCCGCGGCATCGGCTCTCACCACCGCCGGAGGTCCTGTCCTGGGCGGCTGGCTGACCGAGACGTTTGGCTGGCCATCCGTGTTCTGGATCAACCCGCCGCTCGCGCTCGTCGCAGTGGGAGTCCTGCTGGTCTTCGCGCCGAAAGATGGCCGCATCCAGCGCAGGTTCGACGTGATTGGCGCCGCGATCCTCGCTTCGGCGATCGGAGCGCTCACCTGGGCGCTCAGCCAAATCGGCCCTAGTGAAGCTCAGGCCGCTGCGGACACTCCAGCCCCGCCGGGCACGGTGCTCACAATCGTCGCCGGGCTTGGCATTGTCGGGCTCGCCGTCTACGCGTTCTGGGAGCTCAGAGGCGAACACCCGATGACGCCACCTCGCCTGGTGGAGAACCGCGCCTTCCTCGGGCTGAACGTCGCCACCCTGATGGTCTATGCGGGGGTTTCGATCATGTTCTTTCTGCTACCCTTTGACCTCGTCGATCGCCGCGCCCTGTCGTCGACCGATGCCGGGCTGGCATTCCTGCCCTTCACGCTCGGCGTGGGACTCTTGTCGAATTTCTTCGGCGGGTTGGCGGACAAGATTGGCGCACGGGCCATGCTCGTCGCGGGTCCGGCAGGTGCGGCACTCGCGTATATCTTGATGGCGCTCGGCCGGGACGAATCCCTGATGCTCGGCGTGATCGGACCCATGACCCTGCTGGGCCTGTCCTTCGCTGTGCTCGTGGCGCCGCTCACTGCGTCGGTCATGTCGAGTGTGGATCAGGCCGACGAAGGGCTCGCCTCCGGCATCAACAATGCGGCGAGCCGGATTGCACAGCTTGCCGGGGTAGCACTGGCCGCCGGCGTCGCGTCTTTCGCGTCCGGCTACGAAGTCGGTCTTGCCGTAGCCGCTGCGGCCTCGATCGGCGGCGCCTTTACAGCTGCAATAACCCCGACGCCGGCCGCGGCGAAAGCGGGCGGCTCGGGAGGGACTTAGAATCTGAACCGACGAGCGCTGCTGGTAGCGGCTCCCATCAGAGCGAAGGCCATTCCGGCGACCAAACAAAAGACCGCGCCATGATCTCCGCCCAGGCCCAAGATCAGTGAGACCAAGGCGGAACCAAGTGACCATCCGACGTAGCGCGCCGCGGCATTCATCCCACTCGCAGCCCCGCTACGCCCTATGGGTCCAGCCGTCATCATCGCAGTGTTGTTCGGGGTCTGGAAAAGGCCAAAGCCGATACCGCAAAGGGCCAGCCGCCATACGACATCCCACTTCGCCGGAGTTGTCGGCAAGAAGACCATCAGAACCAAACCGGCCGCCAACAACGCCAAACCAATGCTGCAAATCACCGAGGCAGGATAGCGGATTGTCAAGCGACCGGCGATTGGGGCCGTGACGGCAGTCATGAACGGCCAGGGCGTCAAGAGAAAACCTGTCTCCACGGCCGAAAGATGCATCCCCGTCTCAAATAAGAACGGCAAGGAGACGTAAGCTAGAATTTGTGCTGCATAGGAGCAGACAGATGTCCACACCGATAGGGTAAACAGAGGTATACGGAAAAGATCGAATGGTAACATTGGCACAGGGTGCTGGCGCTGTTGTCGAACGAAGAGTCTAAAACAGACAAGACCTGCAACGATCTCTCCCATCGCAATACGCCCATCGCCAATACCCAGCGTGCCGACACCGACGACGAAAAGTCCGAACGCTAACGCATTGAGAGCGGTCCCGGTCAGGTCGAAAGGGCGAGCAACCCGAACGTCTGATGGAGCAGCGGCAATGAATTGCGGTACCGCGAGGCCGAATGGCACATTCACCAGAAACAACCAGGGCCATTTTGCCACGGCAAGTATTGTCGCCGCGATGGTAGGACCCAATGCTCCAGGTATCGCCACTGCTAATGCGACCAACGCGAGGCCCTTGCTGACCATGCGGTGCGGATAAATCACGCGTACAAATGCAACGCCGGCCACAGCAACGCCGGCCGCTCCAGCACCCTGAATCAAGCGCGCACTCACCAGCATCGGCAATGTTGGAGCGAAGGCGCAACCCAACGACGCGAGAACAAAAATAGCTAGGCCGGCGGCATAAACACGCTTCAGACCGAGTGATTCGGCCAGACTTGCAACGGGCAACAAGCAGACCGTTGCCGAAAGCTGATAGGCGTTCACGACCCAAACGGTCGCTGCGTCACTACTTGCGAATGAACGCGAGACATTCGGCAACGCGATATTCACGATCGCGCTTCCGAGGGAACTTAGACCAAGTCCAAGCAAGATGCAGAGCATTACCCAGCGGCGCTTCGACGCCGCTAAACATTCGACGCCGCCCATCAGGATGCAATCTCCGGCGCGAACTTTGGGCGGGGCCCGTGCCGCGCACCGCGCCCGCCTCTCACGAGTAGTCACCGCCGCTCTGCTGGCTGAGGTTGCCGAGGTAGTCGCGCTTCCCGATCTTCGCTCCGAAGTGCCGAAGAATCGCGTGCGCAATCGAGATGTGGAAGAAGAAGTTGGGCAGCACCAGGTGCCGGATGTAATCGTCGCCGCCGAACCACCCGCGCACGATAGGCGGCGTCAGCTCGTATGTGTGGGACCGCGCGCCGGCAATCTCGTCCGGCCGCACGTTTTGCAAGAAGTCGCGCGCCTCGAGGAGCCGGCCCTTCAATGCAGGGTACATCATGGGGGTGTTGTGGGGTGCTGGCGCGTCGCGCTGCATCAGCTTCGCCATGTGTGCGTAGACCTTGTTGCAGCTCACGGAAAACTGTTCTCCGAAAGTCAGCATGTCGGTCGCGAGCCGCTCGCCAAGGATCCTCCCAAGCTCAATCCCCCTGATCCGCTCGAGTGCTTGAGCGTGATCGAGATAGTCGTCCATCACGTTCAGTCCGTGCACCATGACAGGGACCGTGATGTCATAGACCGAGAAGGACACGTCGAACTCCATGCGCTCGTTTGTACTCTGAACGTCGATCGGACCCGCAAGGCCGATAGCCGAAACGAATGGTCACAACAGGCTCTTCAATCTTCCAGATTGCCGCACCAGCTTGCGGGATTCGACATTACCTCCGCGAAACTGCGGCAAGAGAAGAGCGCCCACGCATACGGTCGCCTAGTGACGCAGGACGGGATATCCATTCACATAAATCCAGTCCGTGGCCTGGGCCGGCACGTGGCACCCCTGGCAATCGGAATGGTAGTCCGTCGAGGTGGTCTTGAGCGGCTTGTCCGCGTCGAACCACGACCATCCCCACCCGTCGCCCCACAACGGGTTGCCGGGGTGCGTTCCCTTACTGTCTCTCACCATGACGAACCAACCCTTGAGCTTGTCGGCGTGGCTCACCGTGCCGGTGGTTATCTCGTTCGTCGAGGTCTCGAAGACCTCTTTCACCAGAACGGCGCCGTCCGGGAAGTGCCCTGTCTTCCGGTAGGCGTCGATTGCCCCCGCAGATGCGTAGACGGCGTGCATTTCCTTCGAGCCTTGGCCGCTGTCGGCGGCAATTGCCCAGTTCCCGAGCGCTTGGTAGAGGGTTCGATAGTCTGCCGGTACGCGCAGGTGCCCGGCGGCGTCCACCACGTTCGCGGTCGGGTCGGCCGGAGCCGCTCCGCTGATCTGAGCGAGCGCCGCCACGGTGCCGGCGACCAGCGAGACGGCGACGGCTAGTCCGACAGTCCTCGATAATTTCATAGGGGTTTCCTGCTGCCCGCGCGCGGCACGGCGGCTCGGCGCAATGGCTTCAATCAATGTCGGGCCGGCCGCGCGTGCTCGGCCGGTCCAGCGGACCAGAGGATCGGATACAGCCGACGAAATCGGAAATTCCCTTTGGACATGCATTCGATAGGCGTGAGGTATCGTCGTCCAAAAGCGCCGTGCGCGCCGGCGTCCCGTCTGTCGGCGATCAGCCGTCGAGGAGTGCGGCGTACTCCGGGTGCCGGGCGGCGTAGGAGGACATGAAGGGGGCACTTCGCGATCACTCTTCTCCCGTCGCGTCGCAACGCTTCGAAAACGCCATGCGCCAGCCTCGATCCATACCCTAGGCCGGATAGCTCTTGTGGCACCTCCGTGTGGAGCAGGACGACGCGACCGTCTTCGACCTTGTAGTGGGCGACTGCGAGCGCGCGCTGTCGTAGAGGGGCATTTCAAACCGGCTCATCGCCGGATTGTCCCGGATGTCGCTCTCCACCTTCTGCCTTCCTCAGTAGGACGTGGAAGCGGCCTGGCGCAGCGAGACCAAGATTTGCGCGGGCTCCTCCCGTATCGTGAAGTCGGGCTCGACGAACGCGCTGCGGATCCGGCCTTCTGCGTCGATCACGTAGGTCGCGGGAATGGGCAACATCCACACCGGTGACCCGTGCCGGGCGCCGAAGTCGAAGCCTAGCCTGGAATAGTGCGCTTTGGTCTCGTCGGGCACGCGGAACAGCACGCCATACGACATGGCAACGCCGTAGTCGACGTCGGAGAGCACCTTCAGGTCCAAGCCCAGGCCTCGCTTGAGCTGCCGCGGGAAGTCCCTCGTCTCGGGTGTCACGACTGCGAGGGTCGCGCCGACGCTCTCGAACTCATCCTTCGCGGCCTGGAGGGCGCAGAGCTCAGCGCTGCAGAACGGACACCAGCCGCCTCGGAAGAAGCTCAGGACGAGTGGTCCGTTGCGGCGCAGCTGTTCCGAGGAGTGGAGACGGCCGTCGGCATCCGGCAGGAGGAAGTCGGGCGCGTCGTCTCCGACCTTCAACGCGTGCGATGCCACGTCTGTATCGCGGAGCCAGCCCACGAGGTGGTTGTATGACTCCCAGTCCGCGGCGCTGAACGTCGTGAACAGCTCGGTGCGAACCCGGGCGAGTGTCTTGTCGGTCTGGTTTGGCATCGGCGGGGAGTTATCAGGCTGAGGATCGATTGGCTGGAAACGGCTGGCCGCCGGCGTGCGTGTCCTGGTCATGCGGGCGCCCTCGCCACTTCCGGGACCGCTGCGTGCGGCACGCCCCGGTCGGGGACTTCGACCGACCAGTCGCGAAGCCGCGCGACCTTGACGAAAGCGTCCAGCGCCGGCGAGTAGCGACGCCCTTGCACAGCCAGCAGCCGCACCTCGCGCGAAACCGGGCAGCCTTCGAGCGGAATGGTCTTGAGCGTCGGAAGGCGCGGCATGTGCTCGGGCGCGAGTATCACGCCGAAGCCAGCGGCGGCCATGTGCTGCAGGTGCAAGTCGTGACCGCTGCAGTGACCGCGTTGGGGCGGTTTCTCGGGGAAATACGATTGCAGGATCTTCGGGGCGACGTCGCAGTCGGCGCGTTCCAGCAAGATGGTCTCACGGAGGTCGTCGATGCCGATCGAGGGACGGTTTGCGAGCTGGTGTGTCCGCGCGAGAAGCGCGACGTAGTGCTCCTCGAACAGCGACCAGTCGTCGATGCGAGCAGGTATGTCCTGCACGTCCCCGACCATTGCGGCGCCGATCTCCCCCTCGAGCAAGAGGTCGACGAGCTTCTCCGCCGCGCCCTCGCGCAGCTCGACGTGAAGTCCAGGGACAAACTTTGCGATCTCTGCGATCGGATCGAGGACGAGCGACGCCGAGATGGATGGGGCGAGGCCGATTTTCAGTGGCGCGACGTCCTTGCGTTGGAACTCCTGGGCTCGGCGACGCACCGCCTCTGCCGAGGCCAGTGTGCGCTCCAGCATCGGAAGGACTTCCTTTCCAAGATCGGTGAGCTGCGTCAGCTGGCGTTCGCGGTAGATCAACTGTCCGCCGAGTTCCTGCTCGAGCTTCTGCACCCCCTTGGTCAGGGCGGGCTGCGTGACATTGCACTGCTCGGCCGCGCGGGTGAAGTTGAGCGTGGACGCGACGGCGAGGAAGTAGCGAACTTGATGAAGCTCCATGGGTTGTTCTCCGTCAAGGTGCGGCCGTCGATACTGACGAGCCTTTGCACTCGACGACGTGACGGGCACGTCGCAATCATGAGGGCGTAGATGCTACTTGTGGGCACACGTTGGAACGGCTCGGTCGATTGATTTGGACGCACGGACACGCTTTCCGGAACTTCTGAGAGCCGGGCCAGTGCACTGTGAGGTGGGCGAGAACCAGACGGGCCGCCGCGCCGGGTGTGCGCGATGCCGAAACACGATCGTCAGCGCTGAGATCAATCGTTGGACAACAAGCGGAGCAAGCCCCAACGACAATTCGTCAACCGCCAACACGTCTGGGCGAGCCATGATCCTGAGAACCTACGCTAGGCGGGTTGGCGCCATCCACTGGCGGGGACCACGATTTGGCTGGCTCTTCCGGACGGAGCGGTGTCAGGCGTGGAGGGTCTCGCCGCCCTTGGCATCTGCGTAGTATTGAGGCGCCTCGCGACGGTCGTATTTCCCGTAGTCGCGCACAATCCGCACTCTCCGGACCCTCGCCTTGTCGAGCGGCGCGGAAGCATCTTCGTAGGCCTGCGCCGCAGCGGCGTCCTTCCAGGATATGAGCAGAATCAGGTCGCCGGGCGTGAGCACGGCGTCGAAGATGTCCCAAGACGTGCAGTCGGCGGCCCAAGGGTTCAGTCCGAGCCACTCGGCGCACTCGTACGGGTTGTTGGTCTGCTTCCACTCCGCGGGGCGCGTCGCGTTGATCAGCATGACCGTCGTTCCCTCCCCGACTTCGGTCTCATCGAGCCGCTGCCCCGTGAGGGCGTACCCAGCGGGCACCTGATTGTCGGCAGTGATCTCGCCTACGCGGAGATGGTAGTCCGCGAGGATTTCGTCGCGGCCCTTCTGCTGGACCTCATGGTGGCGCATGCGGGTGCGCCAGCGGACAAGCGACTTCTCGTCCCGCCAGTTCGAAAGCGAAAGGATCCAGCCCTCGCGGGTCAGGCTCTTGTAGCGGATGTTGTCGACGAAGCCTTCGACCTGCTCCAGCTCGGGGCGCAGCATCTTGGCGTTGTCGAGGTAGTCATCCCAGTTCTCTTTATCGGGGAGGACTTCGAAAATCACTGAAAACATGGTCGTATCCCGCTTCTAGAGTGCTGCAGCGAAGTCGGTCTCGATGTCGGAGTGCCCCAGCCATGCGCGCCGCCTTCGCAGCAGAAGACCTTCGAGCCATCGATCGATCGTCTTGGACAGCATCCGCGTGGCTCCCGTTTCGTTCACTGTTGCGTATCCTTGCATTCAGCGCGACCGTGATCGCCGCAGGCCGCACGGATAATCTGGCGTTTGCGAAAATTATCCTCTCGCGAAGCGAGAGGGATCGTCTCTCAAGCGCCGTAGCGCTCGGTCTTGATCGCCCCGGCTTCCAGTCCCAAAGCGAGCGCGGCGTCCGCCGCGATGTCGACGAAGGCGTTCGACCCGCACACGAAGGCGCAGCCGGGGGGACACAGGCAGCCGCCCCGCGACGCTAGCGACCATCCTGCCGTCGATCCGCCTGCTGAAGTCGGTGCGGCGCATCGCCGGCTCGCGTGTCAGAGCCAAGGCGAGCACGAAGTCGGGAAGCGACCTCTCCAGCTCGAGGAGCTCGTCCCTGAACAGCACGTCACCCCAGGTCCTGGAGGAGAGCAACAGCGCGACAGGCACTGGCTCTCCGCTGGCTTTCCGATACCGGATCATCGCCATGAGCGGCACGACGCCGGAGCCGGCGCCGATCAAGAGCACTGGTTTGTTGGAAGGCCCCGGCCAGAGAAAGTGTCCGCCAAGCGGCCCGCGAAGCTCGATCGTGTCGCCTACTTGGGCGACGTCGTGGAAGAACGGGGAGACCTCACCGTCCGGGAGGCGCTCGATCGCCAGCTCGATCACCTTGGAATCGCTCGGGGCCGAGGCGATCGAGTAGCTGCGCATGGCAGTGTAGCCGTTGGGCGCAGTCAGCCGCACGTCGACGTGCTGTCCGGCCGTATAGTCGAACGGTTCGGAGAGGCGGAGAAAGAAGCTCTTGATAGCCGACGTTCTCGTCGCGACCTCGACAATCGCACAGCTCTGCCATCGCGCGGTTGCGGCAATCGCTTCAGTCATTCGTGTATCGCTGCTCTTTCCACGGATCGCCGTACATGTGGTACCCGCGCAGCTCCCAGAAGCCGGCCTCGTCGCGCTCCGTGAACTGAAGCCCGTTCACCCACTTCGCCGACTTCCAGAAGTAGAGATGCGGAACGAGCAGGCGCGCCGGCCCCCCATGGTCGCGCGGCAGCGGCTGGCCTTCGTACTTGAGCGCGACCATCGCCTTCCCCATTGCGAGGTCGGCGAGCGGCACGTTGGTGGAGTATCCATCGTAGCAATGTGCGAGTGCAAACGGAGTGGGTGCGGTAAGGCCAGCGTCGGCGAGGATGTCGTCGACGGCTACGCCCTCCCAGGCGGTGTTGAGCTTCGACCACGAGGTCACGCAGTGGATGTCTCGCGTCATCTTGGTTCGTGGGAGCGCGTTGAACTCCGACCAGCTCCACGCTTTGACCGGACGAGGTCCGACCTTGAGCGTGAAAGTCCGGTCCGCGGGCTCGATTCGCGGCGTGGGGCCGGCCGTAAGCACCGGGAAATTGTCGACGAGGTGCTGTCCCGGGGGAATCCGGTCCGATAGTTCTGATCCGGATTGGCGGCCTGTGAAACCGCGAGTGACCATAGCGGATTTCCTCCGTCGGCGGGTGAAAGGAGCTTAGTCCCGCACAACACGCTAAGCTGCTGTGCGCCAGATGAGCAAGGTACCGGCGAAGCATGGAATTCCGCTCGGCGAATGGGAAATGACGTCACGCCATGAAGTCGATAGCCGCGCGTTATGATGGCCGTAGGCACGTGAACATCTCTTCGCGGTCGCCGAGAGTTCCGCTCGGGCGAGTGCTCGCAGACCGAAGCGCCGCACTCCCTCCGCAGCGGTGCCAAGCGTCTCTCAGCCATTCCCGATAACGGTCGGCTATCGACTCCATGGCGAGAGGTGATTTTCCTTTAGACCGTCATAGACTCAATCTTCGAGCTGCAGTCGCCCCCCTCGTGTACGGGCCGAAGTCGGCGTTCCGTTGAACGATCGCAAGCCAGGAGGTCCGACATGCGGATCAAAGAGACACCCCACGTTACCTTCCCGGGCGTGGTCGAGAGCCCTCCGCCGGAGGATGTCGTCGTGCTCGCGGACAGCGGCGTCGCGCTTGGAGTACAGCGCGCATTCGGTGCGAAGGTGCGGAGCGTCTGCGATGACGGCAGCGGCCTCATCGCGTCGAGGTGCGTGGAGATTCCGCTCGTCGGGCGTCGCGGCGAGATCTCCGGGATCCTGTGCCGGACCGCCCCATGGTCCGACACGCGCGGCGTGTTCTCCTCCCGCGGGCCGGAGGGGGCGGGGGCGATCGGGGACGTGGCGCAGTTCGTGGTCCACGACATCAACAACCTTCTCGCTGTGATCGGCAGCGGCCTGCGGTTGCTCGAGTGCCAGAGCGACGCCGCATACCGAAAGGCCATCGTCAGCAAGATGCAGCACGCGATCACGCAAGCAGCGTTGCTCAGCCGTCAGTTTCTCGACGCTGCGCGACCACGCGCCGAGTCTCAGCGATGGAGCTCATGATCCCGCCCGGCGGCCTCGACCGTCCGGTCGACCACGAGACGGACCACGTGCTCGGCCCGACCGATGCCGAGATGACGCTCGTCGAGTACGGCAGCTACGCGTGTCCGCACTGCAGGGCTGCCAACGAGCCCATCGCGCAAGCACGCGACCAACTCGGCGACCGCGTCTGCTACGCCTTCCGGCACAGGCCACTCACGGACATCAGCCTTGCGTTTCGGGCCGCCGAGCTCGCTGAGCTTGCCCAGACACCCGAGGCGTTCTGGTCGGCGCAAGCCGGCGGAGTACACGTGGCGGCAGTTGGCCGGGGCAGGAGCTCTCGCTGGCATCGGTTTCACGATCTCGCTCTTCATCACCGGGCAGGCGTTTCCAAGCGCCACCGACTTCTCAGCCGCCAAGATCGCCGTGTTCGCCGCGTCGATTCTTTCGGCCGTCGTTGGGACTGCCCTGCTCTGGGGAGCTTCGCGCCAGGAGCTGATCGAAGACGCGCCGCAGAGCGCTGGCATGCAAGTGTCATAGCCCGGTGTTTATGCGGATCGTGAACGGAGGGCTTTCGATGATTTTACCTGCCGGTACGACAATAGCAGTTGCTGACGGCGAGACGATGCGCCTGTTCCACAATACAGGCGTGAAGGCGCCCCATTGGACGGCGGTGGATACGGTACCATAGAACCATCCATTTAGAAGGCCGCTGAGTCGTACCAGGCGTCAGGCTCCAAACAGCTCAGGGCGTTTCGAAAGCCTTTCAGCGCCTCGCGCAGGCGCTCCAGCGGCCCTCATGCCACGAGATCCTACTGCCAAGCCGCCGAGGGCGCGGGAGCCGGCACACTAGAGGCAGTGTCAGCCAGGGCAAACGAGCTGATCGGTCGGACCTTCAAAGGCGACCGGGGCACAAAATCGAAGCCGATACCAGGACCGCATCTGGTCTACGGCTTTCTCACCACAGCGCCGAATGCAGTTGTCACGCCGATCCATCCCAAAGCCATGCCGGTGATCCTGACGACTGATGAAGAGCGAAATGTTTGGATGCGCGCACCGTGGGATGAAGCGAAGGCGTTACAGCGACCGTTGCCTGACGATGCGCTTAAGATCGTGATGCGGGGCGAGGACAAGGAAGACAAAACAGCGGCGTGATGCCTGTAGCATTATCGACGACAACACGCTGAAAAAATCGACGGCACCCGCATACGCCGTGTTTAGGGGGTCCAGAATGGAAACTTGTAGGGTCAACGTTTGCTGTCGACCGATGCGAATTGCATGGGCGGTTCACTCAACAGATCGCGATGCGATCCGCCGTGCTGTCAAATTGACCAATGCGCTTTGAGGAGGACGGCACAATCCGATTGTATTTGCGGATCACCCCGAAAATGCCAAGCGACTGATTGATGTTTTCCGGGCCGATCACATCGTCCCTCTTGGTGGCGCGCCGGAATTGCAGGCCCTCCGTGATGAATATCCGCATCTGATAAACCCATTTTTGCAACACGAGTTGTTCGTTGATCGTCAGTTTGGGCAAGGGCGATCCTATCTTCTCGATGTTCAAAACGCGCTCATTTACTGGGAGTAAGCGGCGGGACTGGACCGGTGCGCGTGAGCATGGATTCCACCGGATTGTTTGGGACAACTCCGATCCGATGGCAGATGCGTGGTTGTTTCAATTTAGCGCGTTTCCCGAGCACAATGAAATAGGAATCGATTACGCATCCGTTCTTAGGCAGGCTACTGAAGCACCTGACTTCCGAATCGACCCCGCCGCACCCGTCTCTGACGAAGTCTTTGACCTGTGCCTACCGTAAATCACATCCGGCCATATTGACGGTGCAGGCCGCCCAGGATTGGGCGGCAGGCGATATTCCCGGCCCATTCGACGCCGCGAGGGACCGGGGCATCCTTGTTCAATGCCAAATGAGTGCGCGTGGCGTTGTAGTAATCTTGGTACGACAGCAGGACATGGCGGAGATGGCGTTCGCCGAAGACGACGACATGATCAATGCATTCCCTCCGGATTGAACCGATCAACCGTTCTGCACAGGCGTTTTGCCAAGGTGAGCGGAAAGAACGTCGGGCGGTCTCGAATGCCGATCGACCGGACCCGGCGGACAAAGATCTCGCCATAAGCTCGATCGCGGTCCCTGATCAAGTAACGAGGGATTTGCTCCCAGCCACAGGCTTCAGTGAGCTGATTCGCGATCCATTCGGCCGTCGGGTGCGCGGTCACCCCAAACCGCAGGATCTGCCGCCGGCCATGGCCCATGATCAGCAAGCCATAGAGCAGTCGGAACGAGATTGTCGGCACGACGAAGAGGTCCATTGCGACAATGCCCTCAGCATGGTTGCGAAGGAACGTCTTCCATCCCTGCGAGGGAGGGCCCCTCCTCCGCGCCATATACTTGGCGACGCTGGTCTGCCCGATCTCGACGCCGAGTTTGAGAAGTTCTCCATGGATTCGCGGCGCTCCCCATAACGGGTTGGCGATGCTCATCTCGCGGATCAGTCGGCGAATTTCCAACGCTACAGCTGGTCGCCCGCTACGATGCCGCGATTTCCACCGCCAATACGATCTGAAACCGGCACGGTGCCAACGGATGACGGTATCCGGCTTCACAATCGTCAACGCCTTGATGGTATTTGGCACCAACCGATACAGCCCAACAAAGACCAGGCGATCCATGGCACTGAGGGCCAGTCTTTTCGGCACATGCCGTCGCTGGATGTTAAGTTGATGACGAAGGATCAGGATCTCAGCTTGCAACGAAACCCGCGACCGGAACAATAAGACCAGCACGGACCAGACCAGGCTGTAGGCTTCGCTCATGAGACAGAAGCATTGCGCAATTCGGCCTCACATACCAGCCGGATCAGGTTTCCGACAGAGACAGCCCGCCGTGATAGCCGCCCGTGGGATTTGCCGAAGTCTCGCAAGCGTTTTCGGCGTTTAATGACATGGGTCCGGTAACAACGTCGCTGATGATATGCTCGAAATACGGACCTCTGTAATTGGGAGCCACCTTGCCTTTCAAGGGCGACGTGCGGCAGCGGCGCGCGCAAACGAATGCGGGCTGCAAATCCTGACACTGCCGCAGCTCGCTGCAAGGCTTGCGGGTGGGTTTACCGCGCCACTTGCGACGGAGGTACTCGACCTTGCCGTGCAGCACGCATTAGCCGAGGGCGGCTTCGTCGAACTCGATGCGGTAAGACACCTTCCGGGGATGTATCGAGCAGTTTCGCGCACGAGTGCAGGCTGTCCTGCCACTGGTCGAGCTGCTCACAAGCGGAATTTCGGCTGCGAGGGAGCCGGCCAGCAATTGCTGCGCGGACGCGCACTGCAGCTTTGGGAAGCGGCTTTGTGGACCGCGCCGCCCGAGGCCATCGAGCTTTCTTTGCAGAATGCGCGGTTCGAGTCCGAAAACGACGCCGCCGATTCGATCGTCTGGTGTTCGGCACAGGATCTAGCGGCCGCGCCGCGCACCCACGTCCGTCTGCTGGGACTCACGAACCGGAATTGGCCTCGACGGGCCGGCGGCGATGCCATTCTACCTGACCATGTCCTGCCGGCGGACGAGCTCGATGTCGATCCAGTCGCCAAGGCCGACCGCAGACATTTCCGGGTCATCCTCGAAGCGGCGTCCGGCGAGGTCGTCCTGTCGCGCAGCCGCCGAAGCGCGCAAGGTAGCCGACTGGGACGAAGCCCCCTCCTCCAGGATCGCGCCGAAATCTCGCTGTCGAGAGCCCGCGTCCCAGAGCACGCCTGGAATGAGGTGGACCGGCTCATGGCCCGTCCGAGGGACGCCGCCAAGATCAATCGAATCGCGTCAGCTGATCTGTGTTGGCGCAATTGGCATCTCGGATCGCTGACGCGAAATGACGGCCAGTTCGAGGCGGATCATCCAGTTGTCCTGAGGGCGATCGAACGCGTGCAGTCCCCGACATCCTTGCAGAGATTGCTGCGAGATCCACTCGGCTTCGTCTGGCGCTACGGACTTGGTTGGATGGCGCCCCAGGATCGGGAACAGCCGCTCACGATGGCGCCTACCGAGTTCGGCAAGCTGGTGCATGAGCTCCTACGGCGTTCGGTCAACTTGCTTGAGCAACAGCCTGGTTATGCGCGCGCGTCGGACCGAGAGATCGAGGACGCACTGAAAGAGGCCGCCCAAGTTGTCCGCGAGAGCTGGCCGCTCGAGGGGCACGTGCCTCCAACCCTGCTGTGGAACAACACACTCGATTTCGCGGCTTCCCTTGCCCTAGTAGGGCTATTGCGCAAGGAAATCACGGAAACTGCAACGCGCAGTTGGACCGAGGTTCCGTTTGGTCAATCCGAGGACTTCGCAATCGACCGGAAATTGCCTTGGGACCCGAGGATTCCCGTTGCCGTACCGGGCACGCCCGTAAAGCTGCGCGGCACTATCGATCGCCTGGACCTGCGAATGGATCATTCCGCCGCCCGCCTAACAAGACAAGCGAAGCTCCCAGGAATGCCAACCGCATCGTGATCAACGGCGGGGCCGAGCTTCAGCGGGCGCTGTATGGCCTCGCTTGCCGGCAGTTGCTGCAGGAAGATCCGCAGATCGTCGCCAGGCTTCTTTATCTCCGGGGCGAGCCTCTGGTTCTAAGGCTTCACGATCTCGATGCGGCAATCGAACAGATCGCAGCCTTCATCAACGTAGCCGTTGCAATGCTCCGACGTGGCTCTGCGGTGCCGGGTCGGCTGTCGTTCGACAAATCCAACGAGCTGCGATTGGCGCTTCCGGCATCGCCCGGCTATGAGAGGCGCAAGCTCATAGCCTACAACAAGGCGAGTGAAAGTATCGCCCGCTTCTGGAGCGTACCATGACGGCCATGGTGGACGACGCCGAACGTCTGCGGGCTTTGACCGACCTGGACTCCTGTCTGTTGGTTGAGGCAGCCGCGGGCACCGGCAAGACGTCCCTTCTCGCGGGCCGCGTGGTGATGCTGCTCGCGGCTGGCGTAGATCCAAAATCCATCGCAGCCATCACATTCACAGAACTCGCGGCCGGCGAACTGCGTCAGCGCATCGCGTCGAATCTCGACTGCATCCTCTCCCTTCCCGCGATGGCTTGCGTCTCAGCGATGCAAAAGGCGATCAGGCGCAGCATGGAGCGGGAAGCCATGGAGTTCGCGTGCGAACTCATGCACACGTCCAAAGCCTTCCACGCCATGGTCTGCAACCGGCTAGAAATCATCTGCCATGAAGATTTCGACACCCTGGCCGCGCCATGGGTCGTCCCGTTCGTCGCCTTCGCACAGTCCAAGGAGCGCTACAGCAAGTCGATCGGTGAAGCCCGGCTCATATGGTTGGCAACGTAATCCGCATGATGTGCAGGTCGCCGAAATCGCGCGCTGGCTGCCATTTCGGCGCAGCCATCGGCCTTCGATCGATGCTGGAGAACTTCGTTCCGACAATCCCCGACTGGGCCAACGACCAGCATACGCTGGCAGGCCGCAAACTGGGCCGCGATCTCGATCATTTCCGCACCGAAGGCGCAAAGCTGATACCGCCGCCGACAGGTGATGACCCTTACGAGGGCGAAGCCTATCGGTTGTGGGCGCTCAAGCAGCAGGGCAAGTGAGACGCGCTAACTGGTAACGCCGGGAAAATCACAAAATTCGGTGCTTTTATTCCTTGACCGAGCGTTGGTTTTTCGACTCCAAAATTGGGACTTGCGCGCGTTGCGAGGTCGCGCCCGGAAACTGTCCAATTTCGGACGCGTTACGATCATTCGCTCCAAGTCCCCGGTACCATCCAGACGCAACTGGACGGTCCGTTCAGGTCGCCACCAGCGTCCTTTCCGTACTTCACCAACAAGCCGTCCCGCCTCGTGCAGACTTCGATAGCGTAGACCATGATGCTGATCCTTTCTAAACTGGTACATTCTCCTCAAGGGATCTAAGTCCGAGGTGGTGGACACTTTTTCTGGATTGCACGGAAGCAACTCCAATCACGAAGTTCTGAGATGCCTGCCCCGTGCTCGCCGACAGTCGCGTCCTCGCTGACGAGGTGATGGCCGGGATTAAGTTCTTGGCGTTTCGCCGGCAAGCCGATGAAAGCGGGCAAGGCATTGAGATCGCGAGGCTTGCGCTATAGCCCGTCATCCTGCCACGGCATCGTTGGCAGCGACGGCACCTGCCGTCTGTACCTCCGCCGCTCGCCCGTCATGGGCGTCGGCAGCTTCAGAGTGGCCAACTTGGCCACTCGTTCCCGGCTCACCTCCGGCCCCTTCTCGAACGCGCGATGCGGCTTCACCTCGCGCGCCAGTTCTTTGGCTTCGGCCTCGTCAATGCCGCGCCAGCGGTTCGATAACCGGAATACGTTGCCGCCGCGCGGACCCGTCTCGATCTCGATCAGGCCAAGATTGACGAGCATCGGCAACGCTGACGACACCACCTTCTGCGTGATGCGGTGATCCAGCATGAAGGAGAGGTAGGACACGCTCGCGCTCTCGCCGGCGCCGATCGCCTGCTCGATTGCAGCGAGCACCCCGCGCGCACTCTGTGGCAGCGCCAAATAGGCCGGGCCGTCTGATCGATCTGTCATCGTCACCTCTCTCGATCCTTCTACAGGCCAACCACACCGCCAGCGCGACCATGACGACGACCGCCGCGACGAAGATCGCAGTCTCGATCCGCGACATTCGCCACATCGCGCACCGCCTTTGTGTACCAAATGGTACATAATTGAGCGACATGAAAAATTGCAAATACCTTCACACCGGGGTCGCGCGGTCACCCATTTCCTCACGCTCACCAAGGGATCCAAGAAGCCGATTGGGACGCGGTCGCCCCCAACTCCTGCCGTACTGGTCTTGATCGTAGGCCTGAAGGATGCGGACAAAATCGGCCATGCTGGATCGATCCCGATTGCCGGCCATAGCCGCAACCTGAGTGTTGGACGCGGGCTGGCTCCCTTGCCAAAACCGCATTAGGAGATCGGCGATGTTTTTCATGGCGTACTCTCCGCAGCCAACTGTGGCAGTAGACACTAATTTCTGGAGCGGCAACGCGCGGCTCGATCAAGGGAAAGGCCGGCGGGCGCTACGCCGCCGACCTTGTCCTGCAACTGCCTGCTCGTGGCCGGTTCCGTTGCCTTTCACTCCGCATTCATTAGGTAGCACCGAGCACTTGGTTGACGCCATTGCGCGCGGGTATGAAGTGACCGTACTGAGGTACGCTCCGGCTAGTGAATGGGTATAAGTCGACTAGACGTCAGTTGAATCCCAAGGGGTGCACACAAAAAGAAAGGCCGCCTGCGTTGCCACAAGCGGCCCAAGTCCAGGGAGGAAACGCCCCAAAGGGGGCAGCGATAGCGGGTCGTGAGGGGAGCTAGGGGTCGCTACCGCATACCCCTATCTAAGATGATCTCGATCAACAGCTCAATTGAACGTAGGTAACCGTCGGGCATCTAAACGGGTAACGGATACGATACGAAGGTTTAAGGCGCTCGCCATCCCCGGCCCTCGCGCCGGCGTTTCACGCATCACCGCAACCTCGGTGCGAACCGTGTCAGCATCGAGCGCACACCATCACGACCGTTAGTTGCACATATCCCATTTCCATCGGACGCCATCACCGATATACCTCGGGTTGCTGAATGCTGCTGGAGATAGCAATGGTAGGGGATGAGAAGACCGTCGGCGAAAGCTTGGGGTCATTCCCAACGTTGTTGGTGCAATCTCCTTCATGGTCCTCATCTTGGCCTTCGTTCACGAGTGAGCTATTTCAACGTGATTCAATAGTGCGATAGGCTGACTGCCGTGGATCGGTATCGGCTTCGCGATTGTTATGGTTTTGAGGCTCACCGACGTCACGCGGCACATCTACCTCGGTACGGGCCAAGCTCGTGAAATGCTTCGCAGACCGATCAGGCTGGTAGATCCGATACACACCGCCTGTGATGGTGCGCGCCTGCATGGCGGTTGTCGCCCCGGATGGCGCAAGGTATCCTTTCAGTTTGCGGATCGGTCCTATCCCGAAGGGAAAATCGCATGCTCAAGATTTATGGAGCGCCTCACTCCCGTGCGTTTTGCGTCATCTGGCTCGCAAACGAGATCGGCATTCCCTACGAACTCATTCCTGTAACGTTCAGCGTGCCAAACGCCCAATGCAAGGAACCCTGGTATCTCGCGCTGAACCCGAACGGACTTGTACCCGCTATTGATGACGGCGGCTTTGTCATGTGGGAGACCGCGGCGATTAACCTCTATCTCGCCGAGACCTACAAGAACTCCCTATATCCGTCGAAGCCGCAAGGTCGCGGACGGATGCTTCAGTGGACATTCTTTGCGACCACCGAGGTCGAACCGCCGCTGATAACGCTGTTCAGAAATCGGATCTTCTTTCCACCGGAGCAGCGGAACGAGTCCTTGGCCGTTCAGGCAGAAGAAACCCTGCGCGCAAAACTCGCGATACTTGAGGATCAACTCGTCGAAACTCAGTTTTTCGGCGGTGGCACATGGAACATGGCCGATTTTATGGTTGCGTGCGTGCTGTGCGTTCTCGCCCGTCTAGAGTTGGACCTCACGTCCTACCCAAGACTTGATGCTTGGCTGGCTGCGAGCCTCAATAGACCGGCGGCGCAGGCGGCTCGCAAATTACGAGAATAGAATTGTCGCGGCCATTGCGGGCGCCCCATGCGCTCGCCCGCCCAACGCCGCTCGGCAGGGGGAAGGAAGGTACGCGTTGCGTTCGATTTTTGCCGTGGTTACCGCGTTTGTTCTTTCCAGCTCTTCCGCGCAGGCGAGGGCATTAGTCCACCTGCAAACGTCCGCGGTGCAACGTCATATTACTCCGAGACCAGGATGAGTGTCGTCGAGTGCACGTGCCTTCCGAGAGCGCCCTAGGCAAGACTCTGATCGAACGCGCGGATTTTAGTGACGCATACCGCGCACCACTGCGCCGCCCCGAAGCGGGCGTCATTGAAATCTTCTTTGCGATCTTTGCCCACCGGCCGGTCTGGATGAACCTGTTACTGGTTGCGCGGAACAACGTTGCAGGCTTCGCCAGCCTTGAGACGTCGACTACCTCGGAAATTCTGAACATCCGAAAGAACGATCGTTATATCGTGGGACAGAAGATTGGCCCTTGGCCGATTTTCTTCCTGGGGCCGGACGAATTGATTGCGGGACGGGACAACAAGCATATGGATTTCCGGGTGTCGATCATGAAGGTTCGCAATGGCAACGGCCCAAGCGTCGTCGTGTCTACGCTGTGCATGGTTCACAATCGCTTCGGGTGGTACTACCTGTCCTTCATCACTCCTTTCCACAAATTTGGTTTTGCGCAAATTAATGGCGAGTGCCTTTGCCGCTGGGCGCCAGTAGAACGCATATCGTGCGACTGAGATACTATTTCACAAAGGTAACGGCCTTGCTGACTTCTGTTTAGGGTCAGGCACAAGCGGCTGAAATACCCGCGCCGATTGGTGAGGTTTGCGACTTCTGCTCAGGGTCAAGAGCGTCGTCCTCTGCAATAGACGGCTTCCCATCAACTTCCGCTATGTTAGCGACCGAGATCGCGCGGCGGTGCAATATGTCGCGAAGGGCCAAAAGCTGCTATCGCGTGCCTCCTTGTGTGCTAAACTTCCTGTTCAAGCTCGGTCTGGCCAAGCGGGCGGTTGAGTGTCGCAGGACCTTCCCAACCCGAGTGCGGCCGGCGCGATGGCGGAGGCCGGCGGTTGAATCCCTCCAGTCTGTTCGGCACATATGGGCATGCCAACTTCCAGGTCTTGTGGGAGGACGGCGAACACGTCTTCTGCAGTGGCGTGAACCCCGCCACCCCTCATCGCTCCGCCGTGCTGACCGTGTTTCCCACTAGGGAGCATCCGACACCTGCCACCCTCAATCGCCTCGCGCACGAATGTGGTTTGAAGGACGAACTGGATGGGGCTTGGGCCGCGAAACCGCTCGAGCTCATCTGCGAAGGCGGTCGGACCATGCTGGTGCTCGAGGATCCCGGCGGCGAGCCACTCGACCGGCTCGTTGGAGCACCGATGGAAGTGAGAAGCTTCTTGCGCCTCGCCGTCGCCATCGCGGCGGCACTTACCCAGGTCCACCGCCGCGACCTCGTCCAGAAGGACATCAAACCCGCCAATATCCTCGTCAACCGGGCGACCGTCCAGCGTCCCGATGTTCAGCTCGAAGATCGTTGCTCTTTGAACGGGTCGCCGTAAATGTGATATCCGTTAAATTCCCATAAGCCCGGCGATTCGCGATCCAACAACTCGATCCCGCGCACCCACTTCACGCTCTTATACGCATAGAGGTTTGGCACCACGAGGCGCAGCGGGTAGCCATGCTCTGCCGTAAGGGGTTCGCCGTCATGCCGCAGGGCCAAAATCGTCGTCGGGCGCAGAAAATCCGAGAGTGGCAGGTTTGCCGTGTAGTTGTTCTCGCCATAGACCATCACATGCCGCGCCTCTGGCCGCAACTTCACTCGCTTCATCAATTCTGTCGCGAGCAATCCTTCCCAACGGTTGTCGAACCGGCTCCAGCACGTGACGCAGTGCATGTCCGCAAATACTTCGCTCTGCGGCAGATTGGAGAGCTCTTCCCACGAAAGCCGCAGCTGCTCCTCTACCAGGCCGAACACGCGAAAATCCCACGTCCTGGGACTAAAGAGCGGCACCGAGCCCACATGCAGCACCGGCCACTTGAGCGTCAGCGACTGTCCTGGGGGCAGCCGCCCAGCGGCACGCATCTCACGCTCCCGTTCGCGTCGCTCGTTCGATTGCACAAATAGCTCCACCGCAAAGTATAGCGCGGCCTGGTTGGCGCACGTAGTAATTTTCGGGGCCTGCAACGCGGTCAGCCGGGTTGCGGCGGACATAGCCAAACATTGGGTTTCTGGTACCCCGCATTCCGAGAAGCGACCTATCAATATGCTAGTCCAGCCCGAAGCGGCGAAGGGGGAGCCTCACTGCTCGCCCTCACCGATCTTGGAGTTAGAACTACTTGCAGACTCGGAGAGTAAGCCAGGAACAGTCTTGCTGGTATTGTGACGGAAAACGTTGACGGCTCCGATCACTTCGTCCTCGTTGTCACGAATTGGAAAGACATTAACGAGCGCCAGAAGACGATTACCGTTGGGCTGCTCGCAAATCACATCGGCGTTCCGAACGGTGCCGCTGTTGTTGATCACCATGGAAGATGGTGAAAGTTCGTGCGGCATCACTTCTCCTGAGGGGTAACGAAGAAGGTGTGACCCGCAATACTTTTCCGAGGTTCCCAGAGACGGCGTGCGTCCCCAACCCGCGATTGCAGCTTTGTTGCACTTGACGACGGTGGCATCCTTTTCGAGAACGTATATCCCTACTGGGATAGAATCCATCGCCGCTTGGTCTGCGAGAATTCCTTTTGCGACGAGGTGCCCGTCGACGAGTTCTCCTCGGAAGTCGATTTTGTCGAAGTCGCCATCCAAAATCATCGTGCTTGTTGCTAAGCCACTATCTGTCACGCTGGTTGCCATTTTCAACCTCCTTCGCGCGAGAGACTCAGTAAATCGTCGAGCACCACGGCGCAGCAGACGATTTTCCTCGCTGTTCCTCGATCGTCCTCTTTTTCACCGTCGCACGTCATGAGCCTGTGCGCTTTTCCAACCGATGCAGACTAAGACGATCGCGATCAGCGGCTCAATTCAACATAGGTAAACGTCGGGCATCCAAAGGGGGTCTCGGAACTATACGAAGGTTTATGGCGCTCGCCCCTAAAGCCGACCACTTCCGCAAGGGGTCAAGAGCGTCGCCCTCTTCAATAGACGGCGAACTGTCGATTTCCGCTATGCCCCGTTAGCGCCCGGCGACGTGTGGCGTTGCAATATGTCGCGATGGGCCATATGCGGAGGTGGGACAGGTCGCGAAACAGCATTGTGCGACCCATGAACGGCTCCACTAAGCCATGTATGCGCGAAAATTCGTTGCGGTGGAGGTCCGCCGCTCATTCCTGGCACGCGGCGGATAGCTCCGCGCTGCCCGACCTTTTGTAGGCTGCGCTGAACCGTGGTAATCGCCTTCACTAAAACACGATCCGCCGGCCTGCGTAGCGTTGGGACATTCCTGAACCACACTCGGCTCTGACGGCCTCAAGGCATTGCCTTTGTTTTTGGAGTGAGGACAATCATGTTGATGCCAATCTCGCTGAATGGCTGCGCCCAAGCAGCTTCTTATCGCGAGTCGGCAATAACCCGCGCTCATAAGCAAGCTTGTAGGCGTATGCGGCCGTTAGTCCGTTGCTCATCGCAAGTTCGGTTCCTTTGATGGGATCGCCTAGATAAGCATCCAGGATTTGCTCGCGAAGCTCCTTGGTGATTCTGTTGCGGCAATTCCATCTTCCAGTTGTCATTTGGCGCTTCCTTATGCGAAGCAATACGCGGCATCGGACGCGTTGGGGCTAGTGGGCGGGAACTGCTGATCGCCCTGCGCTCGCGATCAGCCCATGCTCCCCGGCGTGAAGCAGCGCGCCTTCGGGTGACCATTTAGGTTGTAAGGCCAGACCATCGTACGGCCAGCGCGGTTCGGTCCATCCACGACAGCGTCGTTCGGAACATCAACCCACTCGCCATCAATGCGTACGCGATAGTGATCACCCTTAGTTTCCCAACCGACGTCATCAACGCGCTTCGCATTGCTGCCATCGCAGCAGGGCCCTTTGCCGCTGTGCATTCTCATACCAACTGTTCAACTCAGGGTGCTGATAATCGTGGGCGCGGCGTGACCGATTGTAGAAGTCGGCGGCGTGCGAATACAATAAGTGTTGCAAGCCAAATGTGATTGTTCAACTCACATCCAATCCCGGAATCTTTCTGTGCAGCCAAGAAACTCATCCATCCGCATCGACATGCGAAGCTTTCTTAGCTCGCCGATTGAAGTCGTCGGCAAGGGCTTTAAGCTGACCCGCAATCGCTAAGTCGGTCATGGTTTTGGCGGCGCGCAGCAAAGTCCGTGCCGTCTCTAAAGATTCCTTGCCTCGTTGTGAGTTCTGGACCGTCATAAAGCCCTCGCGCGGTTCCCGGGCAGCTGGTCGAGGGCGATGGGGAGCCAGCTCACCCAATTGCGATCACTTTCCCTGCGGGTTCTGAAGCGATCGACGCACTTCTTGGAACAAAGCGGGGTTCGCCACGAGTAGTGCCGGACGAGACCAAACTTGCCATCACACACTGCGCATCGCGCAACACTGCCAGATCTAAGATTATCGGAGCAATTGGGCATCGTAGTCTCCTCTTGGTACTATCGTCGCTGTTCGTCGATCATCCTTTTCCACCGTCGCACTGCATGGGCCTGTGCGCTTTTCCTACACGTGCAGCCTAGGACGATCGCGTTCAACCGCTCAATTGAACGTAGGTAATGCGCCGTCCATCCAAGGGGCCAGGGAATGATACGAAGGTGTACGGAGCGCGCCCCTAAAGCCGACCACTTCCGCAACGGGTCATTTTCGACCGAATCTATGGGCATCGGCTGCCATTCGGATGTCCGCTTTGCCCCGAAAGCAGAGGTGCCGACCTGACGGATGCGTTCGGTCCCCACCACCTGCAACAACCGCGCGCTCTGGACCGACAGAGCCTAGAGCCCAAGTCCGCGCTGGCGACCAAGCTCCCAATCGACCCTGCCGCCGGGCAGCATGCCCGAGACTTGCCGTTCGACATGCTGTTCGAGCGCAGGACGCCATGGCACGAGCTGAAAGCCGAGCCCATCATCGATCATGGCAAACCGGGCCGAACTCAATGTGAGCCTCTGACGGTACAGGCCTGCAATGCGGTCGCCCTCGGCGGCGGGTTGGTAGGTAAGGCCCGTCTCGGCTGAAAGCCTGGCTGCAGTCTCCTCGAGCTCCCGCCGGCGAAGGGTGACGAGAAGGTCACGAGCGAACACGACCCGCTGCCCCTGCCGGCGGGCGAGGCCCTGCTCTGCGAGGTGATCGAGGCGGGCGTCCATGGCGTCCCGCACCTCAGCGCCGAAGCCCCCCCCGCCGAGCGGCGGCGGAACCTTTGCGAGATTCTGACGGTCGAGCCAGGTCGCACCTCGCGCAGTAACCTGAGCCTCGATCGACAGGTCGGACCGGCTGGCAAGCGCCAGCCGCCTCCTTCCGTCAGCGTCATCGTAGATGCGCGCCTCGACAATCGCGCCGGCTAATGCGTCGCCCGTCATGTCGAGGTTGGTAAAGCGCAGGTGATGGGTGCGGCCATCAACCTCGGCGACGATCGCGTAGGCCGTCTCCTTCAACTCGTCATCAAGACCACGCTGCACGAGCGTGCCGAGCACCTGATCGGCGGGTTCTGCACCATGCAGGGCAAACCGGCCGACATCCGGCTTAACACCGGCGTTGCTCGTGGCCTGATGCATGGTCTTGACGATGTTGCCTCGCATGCTGAGCTGGCGAAGCGTCTGCTCCCCGCAGGTCTGCCACGCCGCCGCACGGATCGGAGATGTCGCGCGGCGCCCGGTCGAGACCGGTCCGGCGCTCTGCCTCAACCTCGCGCTCGAGGCTTGTGCGAATCTCCTGTTCGCTGCGCGGCCCGAGCTCCAGGATGGCGCGGTCGGCGGCTCGATCGAGGAAACCGCGGCTGATGTACTCGCGGCTGATGACAAGGTCCTTGCCGTCGTCGGCTCGCCCGCAGATGAGGACATGAACATGCGGATTGTCCGTGTTCCAATGGTCGACTGTAATCCAGTCCAGCCTGGTTCCGAGATCCTTCTCGACATCGCCCATCGGCTCGCGTGTGAACGTCTTCAGGCCAGGAGCGATCTCCTTGATCGTCTTGCCCTTGATGAAGTGCTCGCGCCGTATCCGCGCAATCGTCTCCACGACCAGCATCCCCCACCACCTGCTTCGTTCCAAAGCAGGCGGCGCAACGGCCCGATCTATAGGGGGCGCATTGCCTCATCGAGAATATTACTGAAGGATTCCGCGCCAATGACTGGGGCGGCGTCGCCGAATCAGGTCGGTGGCGCCAATGGCGAGCGGAATCAGCAGGGGCACGCGGCGCGAGGTGTGGCGGCGGTGGCTAAGCGCCACCGTACGGCAGGGCGAGCTGAGAAGGGACGCATCCTTGATGAGTTGACAGCAACGACAGGTTGCCATCGCAGACACGCGGTACGAGCATTGTCGGCTGCCGGAAGGAACAGGACCGGATTGCCATTGAGCGAGGAGGCTACCGGCGCCACCGAGCCTGCGAGCAGCCGGCAGCGCAAAAGCGCGAACCGGTGACAAGAAAGCGGTTTCGCACCGCATGCCGCACGCAAGCGCTTGGGCCGACGAGAGGAAAAGGCCTTGGCGTCGAAGCGCGCAATGACGACGGCCGTAACCGACACGGGCAAGCTTGGCGCGGTGAGCGTCTCAAGCCGATAGACCGCACGACGAATCCCACGATCGTCCCGAAAGCTGTCGACACTCCCGAGTACAGGGATGTTGTCGATGAGGCGTTGGCATGGGGACGAAGACAATCCGGCAATGAGTTGAAATGCCGGTTGGCGACGGTGCGCACAACGCTTTTGGACGACGATACCTCACGCCTATCGAAACCATGTCCAAAGGGAATTTCTAATTTCGTTGGCTGCGTCCGATCCTGAGGTCCACTGGGCCGGCCGAACATGCCGCCGCCTCGACGTGGAATGAAGCCATTGCGCCGAGCCATCGTGCCTCAAAAGAGCCCCCCATGAAATCACTGAAGACTGTCGGCCTGGCTGTCGCCGTCTCGCTGCCAAGGTTCCTGCCCCTAGATTGCGCCATGATGGCAGCAACCGAAACGCTTCGCAGCGTCCTGCGCACTTCGCGTGGCCAACCCATCCTCAAGCTGCAATCCGCGGAGCAACGAGCTTCTCTTGCCCTCGATCTTCTTTCGCTAGGAAGCCGCGCGGCACTGGGAGTCTCGTTCCTGTTGTCGGTCAGCGACCGGCTCGGGTTCTACGGCAATCCAGGCGAAGGCGGAGTTTCCTGGGGAACATTCGAGCGATTTTTGGGCTACGCGGCCAAGGTAAATGCGTTCGCACCAGCATGGGTGATACCCTTTCTCGGCACGGCCGCGACGGTGCTGGAACTTTTATTTGGCGTTACGCTGGTACTCGGACTCGCGCTGCGGTGGGCGGCTTTCGGCAGCGCGGGCCTGCTCTTCCTATTCGGTTCAGCCATGGCCATCTCGTTTCGGATCAAGTCGCCATTCGACTACTCTG
Source organism: Bradyrhizobium sp. LeoA1Lang (assembly GCF_055413685.1). Classification (NCBI taxonomy): domain Bacteria; kingdom Pseudomonadati; phylum Pseudomonadota; class Alphaproteobacteria; order Hyphomicrobiales; family Nitrobacteraceae; genus Bradyrhizobium; species Bradyrhizobium sp. LeoA1Lang. The sequence goes on from NZ_JBVAPG010000104.1 coordinate 28,027, forward strand.
TATTCGCTGCGATGTGCTGCGCCCTATTTCTGGGTCTCGCCGGCTCGAATCGACGGACCGTCGACTCTTTACTATGATGCTCAACGAGATTGAGAAACGTGCAATAGCTCTACGCCGCGGCGGAGTGCGCCTCAGCCAAGCACGAGCCAGCCTGGTTGAAGTTGTAGCAAGGAGTTGCTCCAGGACTGCTAAATGGCCGACGGTGCGGTCCGAGACATCCTGGAACGGGCAGTAGATGAGTTGCCCGATGAGCTGCGCACCGTGTTCGTGGCCTGCGTTGCCGACGGCATGACGCCGGGGCGGTGTGCCGAGTTGTCTGCGCTCGCATCGGAGACGGTAGAGGCACGTCTGCACAGCGCCCGAAGCTTGCTGGGTGAAGTGCTTGTACGCCAGATCGGTCCCGCCTTCGGTGGCGTTTATCAGGTCGACGATAGCCGTTCCGAGCGCATTACGAACGCAGTAATGGACCGGCTTTTCCCACGCCGGGGAAGCGCCGCAACATGAAAACGGCCTGCAGCCCGATATCAGCTGGCGTCAAGCGTCGAGTTGATACCTTGTTGTATCGCGAGTCGGCATATCCGGGCTGCATAGCAGGAGACTGGTTTGATGCAAAATTATGTCTTGGGGCATTCGAACCGGGAACTTCGCAGGCTCATGCTGCAGGCGGACAACCTCCGCCCGATCACGACGCGCCTCCTGCGCGAGATCGGGCTCGCACAAGGCATGCGCGTCGTCGATCTGGGTTGCGGAGCGGGCGACGTGGCAATGCTCGCGGCGGAAATGGTCGGACCGACCGGGGCCGTCGTCGGGATCGACCGCAACGCTGCCGCGATCGCCACGGCGCGCGAGCGCGCGCCGCCGCTGGTCACGCCAATATCGAATTCGTGGAAGGCAATGCCTCCGGAATGACTGGCTCCGGTAACTGCGATCTGGCTATCGGGCGCTATGTATTGGTCCACCAGAGCGACCCGGTCGCACTGATCCGCGCAGCGGCCACTCACCTCCGGCCAGGCGGCGCAGTTGCTTTCCATGAGGTATTCCTCCTCGGAACATGGTGGTCGTTTCCCCTGGTCCCGCTATGGGAGGATACCTCCGACCTCATCAACAGGACGTTTCGCTCGGTCGTCACGCACCCTGATGCCGGAGCGCGGATGGTGGAACATTTCTACAATGCAGGGGTGGCGTTGCCTCGCGTGTTTTCGGAGACCCCGGTGGGCGGCGGCACCGATTCGCCTCTTTACGCATGGGCCGCGGAAACCTTCCGCACGCTGTTGCCAAGAGCCGAGAAAATCGGCCTTGCGGCGCGCGGCGAGATCGATATCGACAGGCTTGAGGACCACCTGCGCCAAGCGGTGACGGCGGTCCATGCTCAGATCGGCTTTGCCCATCAGCATTGCGGCTGGGCACGAGTCTGATGGCACTTTTTGAGAAGAGCACACGGGGCTGATTGGCGAAGACCGTATGTCCTTCCCAAAACGGAGGCGACTCGCGCTCGATACCTGACAAAGGTTGGCCGGGTAGAGCCCCTATGCATGGAGGGTTAGTCATGCGCGATGATAGCGTGGCTTACGTAGCCATGACCCGGAGATCCGGTCGGTTTCAACTGAGACAAGAGGGGATCGGTTCATCCTTAATCTTGAAAGGATTCCCAGAGAAGTTCTTAGCGAAAACAGCTCAGCCAATGGTGCCGTCGCGAACTTGGTTGGAATTTGTCCGTCGCGAGTCTCCGGTGAACGGATGATATCTGCTCAGGCGGCAAGATCAACCGGCTGAGCAATGGGCTTGCTGGCGAGGGTCTGCCAGCCGTCGA